>DATHMF010000019.1 GCA_035487355.1 Terriglobales bacterium
TGTATCGTCGATGAAAATCTTGGAGTCGCCCAGTTGGGCCAAAGCGTGGGCCAGCTTCTGATAATCTTCACGCCCTAGAAAGCCGGTGCGCAGCTTGTGCGAGTCAACCTTGGCATGCGAGCACAGCAGGCGCATGAGCAACGCCTCGCGCGACATTTCCAGCGAGAAGACGCCCACGACTTTGCCGCTATTCACGGCCACGTTTTCCGCGATATTCATGGCGAAAGCCGTCTTGCCCATTGAAGGACGCGCCGCAATGATGATGAGATCTGAAGGCTGAAGGCCGCTGGTCATGCCATCCAGATCGGCATAGTAGGTCTCAAGGCCGGTGATGCGCTGGCCGCGGCTGTAGAGCGCGTCCACCGAGCCGAAGGATTCTTTGACAATCTCTTTTACGCCCAGGAAGCCGCGCCCAATGCGGCTCTCGGAAATCTTGAAGATGGCCGACTCGGCGGCGTCAATGATTTCTTCCGTCGTGTCAGCCTGATCCAGCGCGTGCGAGATGGCGCTTTGCGCGGCATGGATCAGCCCGCGCAGCAGGGCCTTATCTTTGACGATCTTGACGTAGTGCTCGATGTTCTCGCGCCGCGGCAGCCCTTCGGTCAGCGACGAGAGATAGGCCACTCCGCCCACGGCCTCAACTTCTTTTTTGCGGCCCAACTCCTCGGTCAGGGTGACGATGTCAATGGGACGGCTGGTTTCGTTCAGCTCCAGCATGCGCATGTAAATGCGACGATGCGAATCGAGAGAAAAATCATCGGCGCGCAGAGACTCGGCGGCCTGGGGAAGAACATCGTTATCTAAAAGGATGGCGCCCAGAATGGAGCGTTCGGCGTCCAGGCTCGCCGGCATACTGCGATCGAGATTCAGGTCAGTGGTGGCCAATGTTATCTGAATTATTACAATTAATTTGTCAGTTTGAAAGTTCTTAGTTTTGGATGGCCACATGCATCAACAATGAACCGCAGTCCGCGCCAGCCGCACGGACTGCGGTCATTTTTGGGAGCGCTCGAAAGCACTCCAGCAGTTGGCACTCTTCGCCGCAAAGCATAAAGCGTTGCGGCCGCGCGCTTTCTCTTAGCCTGGGTTCCAGGATTCCGCCGGCTTTGCCACGCGGAAGCTGCGCCATGAGCAATCGAGTGCGCCAGAGCGCCAAACTCTTTGTTGATATGACTGTGCCTGAGCAAAGCTGCGGGCACAAGAGCCTGGAAAATTTAGCTGTGGAATAACTGTTGAAAACCGCAATTCCCGGTGGAAATTAGTGGAAAACAAGTGCGGAAATAAAAAGCTGTTGATCCCAGTGGGCAAAAAGAAGCACAGGGTGTCTCGCACTGCGGGATATTGAGATGCAGAAATCATTTTGTGACGATTTTTTAGGTACCTGATAAACCGTCTCCTTACTGTCATGTTGAGCGGAGCGCCTGGAGAAAATCTGTAGCCTCGAGACGGATGGGCGCGCAGTCGAAACACCCCGACAAAGCCTGCGGAAGAAATGCTGCCGTAGGGAATTCTCCCCAGAGTGTGTCCTGGAATGTAGGGCGGGAAGCGGTTGTGCGCGCCCAGCCTGTTTCGCTGGCGGCGGCATCGGGAGAATTCCCTGATGCGGAATGTAGACCGAACCCTTCTCGGGGTGTTTCGACTACGCGCTTGAGATTCTGTAAGCTTGCCCATGGAGTCGTGGCGCTCCGCTCAACATGACAGAGCGGAGGGGGCATGGCCCGTGGATGCTTTCCAGAAACGCTGCTCTTGCGGCTTGCCGCGCTATGCCACACAGCCTTGAGTTGATCTGTGAAGATCCGTGCAAATCCGTGGCAAGATTACACCACTCGCCAGCCGCCCAAGATTGCTCCCATGGCGGTGTAGCAGGCAAGTTGATACCCGCTGTTGATTACAAATAATAGATAGTGCTGCCGGAGAAACAGCATATCGGTGTATTTAGTGGCGATATTAAACCCCACACAGATCAGGATTGCGAACTCGATTCCCTTAACGGGAGAGTTAACTCCTGCGTATAGAAACACCCAGCGCAAAACAAAAGCCGTGAGCAGCGAGGCCAGAAATGCGCGCAAGTAGGTGACGCCCGCGCCCTTGCGCATTTGCTCCATCGCGGCTTTATCGTTGATGTCATAGCCCGCGGCGAGCATCCAGGGCTTGGCAAAGAGTACCGGAGAATACCAAAGAAAACCGATGACCATAGTTGCGATGGCAGCCACCACTACTGGAACAAATTGCATAGGTGTCTCCTTTTAAGAGCGGATGAATGGTACAGCAGGGTTGCGGTTTATGGGAACAGAAAAATAAAGGCACAGCCGGGTAGTGCTGTGCCTTAAGTATTCATTGCATTCGGTGAAGGTGCTTAATCCCGCAGGCCGTCCATAAAGGCGCGCAGCTTGCGTGAACGCGAAGGATGGCGCAACTTACGCAGCGCCTTGGCTTCGATCTGCCGGATGCGCTCACGTGTAACCGTGAACGACTGGCCAACTTCTTCCAGGGTGTGCTCGCTGCCATCTTCCAATCCGAAGCGCATTTTGATCACCCGCTCTTCGCGCGCGGTCAGCGTGCGCAGAACGTGGGCGGTCTGCTCCTTCAGATTGACGTTGATCACGGCCTCAGCAGGAGAAACCACCGCCCGGTCTTCGATGAAGTCGCCGAGATGCGAATCCTCTTCCTCGCCAATCGGAGTTTCGAGCGAGATGGGCTCCTGCGCGATCTTCAGCACCTTGCGCACCTTGGCCACCGGGATATCCATGCGCCGCGCGATCTCTTCTGACGTAGGCTCGCGGCCCAGCTCCTGCACCAGTTGCCGCGAGGTGCGGATGAGCTTGTTGATGGTCTCGATCATGTGCACCGGAATGCGGATAGTGCGGGCCTGATCGGCAATAGCACGCGTGATGGCCTGCCGGATCCACCAGGTCGCGTACGTCGAAAATTTATAACCGCGGCGGTATTCGAACTTATCCACCGCCTTCATCAGGCCGATGTTGCCTTCCTGAATCAGGTCGAGGAACTGCAGGCCGCGGTTGGTGTACTTTTTGGCAATCGAAACCACCAGGCGCAGGTTGGCCTCGATGAGCTCGCGCTTGGCGACCTCGGCGTTCATATCGCCCTGGATAATCTCGCGCTGGGTGCGGCGCAGCTCCTGATAATCCACACCGGTATCGGCCTCGATTTTTTCCAGGTCGGTTTTGTACTGCCGCTGGTTCTTGCGGTATTCCTTCTTCAGCTCTTCGCTGCGCGTGGCTTCATGCTTCTTTTCCAGCGACTGGATCTGGCGGTCGAGCTGCCGCATGGAATCCACCGTCTTGTTGACGCGGTCAATCAGCCGCTTGCGCTCCGGATTCAGGAAGCGAACGGCACGAATAACCTTGGAAATTTCCACGATCTCGCGGCCCAGGGCCCAGCGGCAACGGCGGTACTCGCGCTGCTTCTTCTTCTCGGGAATTGCCAGCAGCTTTTCGGTGAGCTGTTGGGCTTTCCTGTAGTGTTTGGTGAGATTGTCAATGCGGGTGACGGTGTCCTTCAGACGCTTGGCGACAATTTCATCGGTCACCTCTTCTTCGTCGAAAGGAACAATCTCCTTGATGCTGCGAACACCCTTCTTGAGGTCTTCGCCCAGCGCAATGATCTCGTTAATGACAATGGGTGAGCGCGAAATCGCCTTCAGAACGCGGTTCTGTCCGCGCTCGATGCGCTTGGCGATTTCCACCTCGCCCTCGCGCGTGAGCAGGGGCACGGTGCCCATCTCGCGCAGGTACATGCGAACCGGATCGTTGGTTTTTTCCAGCGCCCCGGGAGTGAGGTCCAAATCAACTTCTTCCCCCGCTTCCAGGTCTTCGGTCTTGTCGAAACCGGTAGCCGGAGGCTTGGCGCCTTCGATGATGTCAATTCCCTGGGTGCTGATCGTGCTCATGAGATCATCAAGATCTTCGGGTGAATGCACGTCATGGGGAATTAGATCGTTGGCCTCGTCGTAGGTGAGATAGCCCTTCTCTTTACCCGCATCAATTAATTTTTTAATGTCGTCGAACTTGTCGTCCAGAGCCAAGTGGTTCCTTTTCAGCCTCGTCGTGTTAAACAGACGTATGCGTAATCGTGGTGGGGATAAATGCGCATAGCCCGCGAGAGGATAGCCCTCCCGCAGGCGGAAAGACGCAAACCGTATTATGTTAGCACATGTGTGCTATCCTTAACCAGCCTAAGCCAGCTAAATGGTTCCCGCCCAAACGCTTACAAGTATTTAGATGACGTGGGCGGGCTTTTGGTTTCGCAAAGAAGCTTGGTCCGCCTCTAGATGCCCTGGTTAGCCTGCCCCTTGGACAGATTCCGCTCTCACAAATCAACTTTTCCACTCATGGCGAGCCACAAAAAAAGGGCATTCAACAGAGCGTAAACTGAGGCGGCTATGATCACTCCAAGCGCCAAACCGCGATTTCCCCGCAGTCTCAGAAACAAAATCAGGGGGATTTGGTAGATCACCTGTATAGCCCCCGGGGCAATCATCAGGCCCTGGTGAATCCATTGGGCTGTACTGGATCGGAGAAAGTACGCAAGCAGCAGTCCCGCCTGGAAGACAACTACATTGAGCGCGACCCCCAGAAGGAATCCGAGAGTTACCTGTAGGCCTGTGTGCAGTTTCTTATCCATAGATGCGTGCCGTTTCTGCTTTTCTGAAGCATCCTCATCTCCAATAAAACGAGCCCCAACAGGCCGCACTCAACAGAAGGGCAATCGACGCGCCAATGATCATTCCCTTGGCAAAGTTCGGGCGACCCTTTTTCCGCGCATTCAGGACAAGCGGAACCACATAGACCAATTGGAGGACGCCAAATCCTGCGATCAGGACGACGGTCACGCTTGCAAAGAAATCCCACGCTTTCGCAGGCACCAGGAACAGCCAGGCAATCCCCAGATGCAGCAGGTTGAGCGCAAAGCAACTGGCGATCCCCTTGGCGATCTCTTTGTCAGCGCTGCGTGCCTGGACCTCAGCACTCATGCCATGGTCGCTAACTCTGCCCTCTTCCGCAGCGGCTCCAGGCGCGTCTTCTCCAGATCATCGCGGTAAAACAGGTTGTAAGTATCAAACGGAATCAGCCGTCCATCGGGATGAACGATGTGCACGCAGGTCTTCTTTACCGAACGCACATCGAACGAGTGCGCGTCAATGAATTGCATGATGATGACGCGGAAGACGCTCTCGTACCCCAAGCCTTCCGGTACCAGCACCTGCGGCAGGCAGCAAAGCAGCTCGCGCAGGCTGCCCGCGCCCGAGCGCGGCGAGTGATTGGTGGCGAAGAGCTTGAACAGACTCTGGCGGATGGCTTCTTCCTGCTCGTAGATAATCGTGTTGCGTCCGGCATTGATCAGCACCTCGGGCGGGATCATGCTGGTCAGTGGCGTGACCTTGCCATTCAGCTTGAGGGCGTAGGCCATGGCGAGCGAATCAGGATGGCAGGGCACGGGGATGATGTCTTCCGGTTTGAAGACGCCGGTCTGCTCCAGGATTTTGCGCCGCACTTCGGTGAGCGTAAGCCGGTCGGTTGCGGGATTGAATTCTTCCAGGCGGCCGGCATCCTGAATGGGCTGAAAGGTCACGCCGCGCACGCAAGGTTGCTCGAGGGCGTAGTCCACAACTTTGCCGATCTCGTGGTCGTTGAGCCCTTTCTTCAAGGTCACAACTAGATTAGTGGAGATGTTGTGACGGTTCAGCCTCTCGATGGCCTGCTCGCGCACCCGGCGCAGGTCGGCCCCGCGCAAAGCCATCAGGGGCTCGCGCTCGAAAGAATCAAATTGCAGATAGACCTCAAAATCTTCTTTGTACTCGGCCAGGCGGCTGACAAAATCTTCTTCCTGCGCAATGCGCACTCCGTTGGTGTTGACCATGAGATGGCGAATGGGCCGCGCCTTGGCCAGCTCGATGACTTTAAAGAAATCAGGATGCATGGTAGGCTCGCCGCCCGAGAGCTGCACCACGTCAGGCCGGCCCTCGTTGCGCACCACGGCATCCAGCATCTTTTCGATCAGCGCCAAGTCGCGGAATTGCTGGCGCTCCGGACCGCTGGAGGCATAACACACCGGGCAGCGCAGATTGCAATAGTCGCAGATTTCGACCAGCGACAGGCAGGAGTGCTGCTCGTGGTCGGTACACAGGCCGCAATCATAAGGACATCCCCAGCGCACCGGCGTGTTGTAAACCAGCGGCATCTCCGGCGGTTTGATGAAGACCTCGCGCGAGCGGCGGTAGTAGTCCACGTCATCGGCGATGAGCACGCGCTCGTGGCCATGCTGCGGGCAGCGCTTGAGCAGATAAACCTTGCCATCCTGAAAAACCGTCTTGGCCTCAATCTTCTGATAACAAGTTGAGCAGATGGAAACCACGACATCATAAAAAAGATAAGGACGAACTTTGTCAGTCATACCAAGACAGCTCCAAATTGCAGCCGCAAGCTGCAAGCTCCAAGCTTGCGCCTCAAACCGGTTCCACAATCACAAGGCCAGACTCCGAGAAGAAAGCTCTGTTTTGGCCGCAGATCATTCATGGTTTTTCTTCTGGCTTGCCGGGCACGATGAGTGTGGGCTTGGATCCGCGAATCGCGCGAATCAGCACGAGTACAAATCCCACAAGGCTGGCGATAACTCCGGCAATAAAACCGCCAGCGAAAACTGCGGGCAGATTACCGCCGGCATTGAGGTTGGCTAAAAACACAGCACAAGAAGAAAGCGCCAGCACAATGCCGCCGCAAAATATCACCAGGGCCTGTTTCCAGGAAGGAAAGCGCTGTTTGGGCGGCTGCTCATTCATGAATCATCTGCTCCTCTTGCTCCCCTAAAAATGTATGAGCCGGTAGAAAAAAGGCGTAGAGAAATGCAGCAACAAGAGATAGACGGCCGAAACGGCGCCCCAGAGCGTCATCTGGGCCGCACTGTCAGGACCGCGGCCCGCCGCCTGCCACGCCCGCCATGCAAATACCGCCGCCACGGCATTCGCAGCCGCTCCCACCAGGGAGCCACCCACAAAATAGAGTAAAACCGTGGATGACATTGCACCCGAAGATGAGTATCGCCATATCCAGGGCGAGGCTAGAAGGAAAAGAACGGTAAGGCAGGGCGAGAGAATTGAATACATGAAAGCCAGCGAAAGCGCCCAGGATTCAGCCCGCTGCCGTATGCCAAGCAAGACCGCAAAGTAAGGCGCCTGATAGAGCACAAAGCCCAGAAGGCTGGGAACAATCATTGCAGCGATGTTTTTTGGGTTGCGCGCGAAACCCAGAAGAATCAGCGCAGCATGAGCAAGAATTACAACCAGTATTACCAGGCGGAGATAAGCAAGCCTCTCTTCAATTTCTTTGGCCGATGCTGTTGGCACGGGCGCTGAAACAGGCGCGCCTGCAATTCCAGCCGCAGCGCGAAGCCTCTTGGGTCCGCGAAAAATGCGGATTGCCAGTATGGTTCCGCCGACGGGAACCAATATGTTGAGAATAATGAGTCCGATGATCCACGGTGCGTCCGAAGAGCTGGATGAGTTTTGCAGCATGGCCCCGAAACAAAGCGAGAACGGCAGCATGGCGAGCGTAAGCAGCAGTGTAACGATACAGAGAATGACGCCTGCGGCAATGCGCCACCCGCTCTTGCCAGGGCGTGGAGCCGTTGGCGGCGGGGGCAGTGGGCTTTCATCTTTGGGCAAATCGGGGGGCAAATCGGGGTCTGTCATTGGATTTAGAACGCTCCTTCCCGTCTTTCTTGCACTAACGTCTCTTGCTTTGACGTTTCTTGCATTAACTCAGAGGGCTTCCCGGGCGCGGGCTTCTTGAACCCGATCCAGCGCCGAATATCTCTTGCGTAGTAAACCAGGATCACAAGGCATATCCATTGAATCGAACACAGTCCCAGGGCAACGTGCACATAGGGTTTCAGCCCGTCGCAAACAAGACGGAATGCCATGTAGCCAATCATGAAAAATTTGAAAGCATCGCCAGGCCGAAAGCGGGAAGCAAAATATTGGCCGCCTGGGGCTGTTTTTTTCGAAGACTCCGCAATCTTGCGCATAACCCATCGCAAAACAGGGACCAAAGCCAGAAGAAAAACAATCTCGTAAACTTGCGTAGGATGCCGCCGGACACCGTCGCCGAAATTGACGCCCCAGGGCAATCGTGTAGGCACACCGTAGGTGTTATCGCTGAGGCCGGTGAGGAAGCACCCGATGCGCCCTATAGCAATGCTCAGAGCCACAGGGATGGCAAACAGGTCGCCGGTTGATTGCTTTTCTCCCAGATATTTCTTGGCCCACTCCACGGCAATGAGCCCGCCCACCAGCCCGCCGATGATGCTCTTGCCGCCCATCAGGTAAAAGGGATCGTGCCAATGCAGAAACGTCGCCGCCGGATCCTCCAGCAGGTACATGAGCTTGGAGCCAATAGCGCCACCCGCCACTGCGGCCGTGATCACCGACCAACGCACGGGATCGGGCGCGGAATCACCGGAGCGCCGGCGCATCCACAGATACGCCAGGATCCCGGCCACATAAGCCATGCTCTCGAAAAACAAATGTGGATGGATCCGCACTCCAGCTACGTAAATGTAAACCGGAAAATTCAAGTGCCTGCACTTCGAATGAAGATGTGGGATTATAACTTAGTTCTCGGTTCTCAGTTCTCGGTTCTCAGTAAAAGCACTCAGCATTCAGCGGTCAGCAATCAGCTGAATGCTGACTACTGAGTGCAGAATGCTTTTTGGCGCTAATGCTTGTGCGCGCCGGCAAACGCAGCCATCCGCTGGATCAAGAAAGGCTCAATCGTTTCCGGATGGTTGATGAGACGAATGAACTCGGGACGAGGATCCTCCGGCGCTCCGACAAACTGGCGCTGCTCCTGCGGAACCGGCGGGCCTCCGGCGATACCCGCCGCCGGAATGGTCGTGGGCAGCTGCACAGCGTACATACTGCCGCCGCCCAGCGTCTCATGCGGATACTTCATCAACCAGGCGCAATTGTGAGAATCGAGAATGAAATTGGCCGAGACAACCACCCATTGGCCGGCATCTGCCGCGGAGGGAGTCTGGCAATTCCACAGCCGCGCGCGCGGAATGGTATCGGCGGGGTCGAACCACGAATAGGAGTCCACATCAATCGTTTTGATGCCGCGCTCCTCGGCGAACCGCTCGACTTCGGGAAGCGACTGGTTCCAATCCACGTTCGAGCGGTCCACGAGCGCGTATGCCGGGCTCCCAAAGCTGAACACGCTGACGTACGGAATGTAGAAGGGATAGGCGCGCAACGCCGTAAACACACAGCCCAGCGATAACAGCACGGCGGCCGCGGCCCCTGCAAATGACCCCGCGGGCGCCGGCCCGCGAAGGCGTCCGAGCATCCTCGGCAAGGGTGCCAGCAGAAGTGTCAGCAGCACCACCGGAATGCTGAAATGCCGGTAGCCGATGTTCAGCCGCGCCGCGATGCAGGCAAACGCAAAGAAAATGAGCGAGGTCCACAGCACGCGCCAGTGAAGCCCATACTCTTGCGGAATCACAGAAACGCTAGGAGCACCTCCGCTGCGTCGTTTCAGCCAGACCGCTGCCCCCAGCGCCAGAACCAGCAGCCCTAAGAATCCAGGCGCAGACTTCAGCACGAAAAGCACCGGAAAATAGAACGGCACGCCATGGGCAAATCTGTGCCCCAGCAAAAACGTCTCGCGGCTCGAAGTGAACGCCACGATCAGAACCCCGAAGAAGTAGCGCAGGGGAGGCAGTATCAGGTGCAGGAGGATCCCTGCCAGAGGTCCGTGCTTGCGGCCGAAGAAGTCCGTCGGCTCACGGAGCGAGAGGATGAAGTAAGTCAGATAGACGACCGCGGCCGCTTCGAATATCCCCACTCGGGTGGCCCGCCAGCGCTTCCGCCGCCACTCGCGCGCTTCGGACTTCCCCGCAGGTTGTCCCGGAACGGCCCGCCAGCGCGTGCTGAGCGCGAATACCAGGAATGCAAAGAAGAGCAGCCCGGCAGAAAACTTCGAAAGCAGCGCTGCGCTGAGGCTCAGCCCAAATGCAAGCGTCTTGTTGCGGGTGGGATCGCGCCACAGTTCAGCGAACGTCCACAGCGTGGTAATAGAAAAAAGCGCGATCGCCAAGTCGGTCAGAACAAGCGGGCCATAGGCAAGAAAGACAGGCGCGGTCACGTAGGCGGTAAGGCACAGCAATCCACCCCACCCTCCGCCCAGCCGCCGCCCCAGCACAAAGACGATCCATCCCAGCGCCAGCGTGAGCAGCAGCATCGGCGCGCGCGCCCACGCGAGCACGGTTGCCTGATCATTCCACCTCGTCACAATCGAATGACCGAATAGACCTTCAAAGAGCCATACACCGAAGATGTATTTGTGCCCAAGCGTCCAGGAAGGATTATCGTAATCGGCGTGCGTTCCACGAATCATCAGCGACACGCCCGCCAAAACCTTTGCCAGCGGCGGATGCTCCGGGTTCATCCGCAGATCGAGTTTTTGCATGTAGCTGAGCCCAGCACCGATGTGTGGCTCTTCGTCAAACGTTACGGATTCGCGGCGTATCGACCCGCCCATCAGCACCGCCATCAGGATCGATAGCGCAACGGCAGCTGCGGCAAACGGGAAACGACCCTCTTCAAGCGAATCCTTCATTTCAACTCCTCCCGCCGGACATGAACCTTAGGCCTGATGCTGGTTAATCCTCACTTGCATGCCGATACCGAGTTTCTCAACTTGCCACATTCTAACCAAAATTGAAAAATGCTCTTCGATTTTAGGAATGCTATAACCTAAGCTTTGGCTTTTCTGTTCACCATTCTCGGCAAGAGTGCTCGCTTGGGCTGAGTGCTGATCGCTGAGTGCTGACTGCTTCTTTCATGCGCATTATCGCAGGCAAATTCCGTAGCCGCCAACTGCGCTCCTTGCAGGGCGCCGATCTGCGTCCTACCTCAGACCGCCTGCGCGAAACCCTGTTCGACGTAATTGTTGCAGCGCGGGAAATCGAAGGCACCATCTGGCTCGACTTGTTTGCCGGCACCGGTGCCGTTGGAATCGAGGCCCTCAGCCGCGGAGCCAAAAAAGTTTACTTCGTCGAATCCGCCCGCAAATCCAATGAGTTGATCAAACAGAACCTGCGCTCATTGAACATCGAAGAGGGATTTCAAATCCTCCAGCAAGATGCTGTCGCCGCCCTCACCAAAGTTCCTGAATCGATAGATATCTGTTTCCTCGATCCGCCCTACAAGATGGAAGAGCAATACGAAAAGGCCCTCTCCTCCCTGGCCAATTCGAATCTGCTGCGCGAAGATTCGCTGGTCATCGCCGAACACAGCAAACACTTCGACCCCCAGGATCAATACGGCAGCCTGCAGCGCTTCCGCAAGCTGGTGCAGGGTGACGCCGTGCTGAGTTTTTACCATTGAGCCTGGAAGTCAAGCTTTGAATGGGCATGGCTTCAGCAGTGCCGCTAAGATGTTGAAAATGAACAATTCCTTGCTGCCGCAGGCCTGCACGCAGCGAACCATACTACCGTACCTTAAAAACTTGTGCGGAAAATCTGCGAAATTGCAACGATGTAAGAACCTGGAAGCCATCTTAAAAATCTCGGCTCTACCAGCCTCTCCTGGGAGCTTGGAGCTGAGAGCTTGGGGCTGTTTTTAGTGGCACCATTGTGGTATCAACTTCTTCTTTCCTGCAGGAACTTGCGGTAGGCTCGGCAATGAAAGTGTATCCAGCGTCCTCAGGGATGCGGGGCTGAAGGGTAGAACAAGGGTTTCAAAGCCCAATAGTTCTTTGAAAATTTTGATTGCCGCGCCGGCCGGCGATTTGGCAGCGGTCGATTCCGTCGGCCGAGGTTGATCTTAGAGTAAACATCAACCCTTGTTCTAAGCTGATTTGCTCTATTCGACCTCTCTCTGATTTATGAATGACTTACGAGTTTCACCCCTATGCAAGCACGGGGGGTGCCTCCCACGAATGAGCCCATGAGACGGGTAATTTTCACGGTCCCAATTTGGGCAACCGATAGCTCACTCATTACCCCCAACCAGGCAGGGGAGGGGGCCCCCTCTGAGCTCACAGGCTTTCCGTATCATGCTTTTCGCCTGCTGACATTTGTCACATGCGATTGGTGACACGCGGCACTGGTTTGCCTCTCCGTATGCGCACATACTGGCACACGAATTTGGGAATCGTAACTCAGAGTTCAAAGAAGGTGCCAGATGAACATCCAAAGCGACATTGAATACAACCCGCAAGACCAAGCCCCCGGAGAAGTCGCGGCTGAATTTTGCGGCGTGAGCAAATGTTACGGCCAGGTGCCAGCTCTTAACAACGTGAGTTTTCGCATGTATCCCGGAGAGTTGGTCTCGCTGCTCGGCGCCAATGGAGCGGGAAAAACAACTGCGGTCAAACTCCTGCTGGGATTGGCTGCACCCAACCAGGGAAGAATCCAGATTTTCGGAGAAAACCCGCGCAGTACGCAAGCCAAGATTCGTGTGGGCGCCATGCTGCAGGTCGCCAAAGTCCCGGAAACTCTGAAGGTCCGCGAACACATCCAGTTGTTTTCCTGTTACTACCCCAATCCGCTTCCACAACGCGCCGTAATAGAAGCCGCTGGACTGCAGGGATTGGAAGACCGCCAGTTTGGCGAGCTTTCCGGCGGGCAAAGGCAGCGTGTTTTGTTTGCCCTGGCGATTTGCGGTGATCCCGATCTTTTGTTTCTTGATGAGCCCACGGTCGGGCTCGATGTAGATAGCCGGCGCACGTTCTGGCAACAGATCCGCGCCCTTGTGCAGCGCGGACGCAGCGTGCTGCTCACCACCCATTACCTGGAAGAAGCCGACGCGCTGGCCGACCGCATCCTGGTTTTAAACCGGGGCACGATGATTGCCCAGGGAACGCCGGCAGAGATCAAAGCCAAAACCGCCGGCAAAACCATTCGCTGCACCACAGGACTTTCTATCGAAGAGGTGCAAGCCATTGCCGGGGTCAGCAGCGTGCGCCCACAGAAAGACGGTCTCGAAATTCTTACCTCCCGCGCCGAGATGGTCGTGCGTGAATTGCTGGCCCGTGATGCCTCGCTTGCCAATGTTGAGGTTGTCAGCACTGGATTGGAAGAAGCGTTCCTGGAAATTACCCGGCGCGATAGCGCCAATAACCCGCACGAAAGCAAAATGGAGGTGGCTTTATGAGCAGTTCCGTACAAGTTCAAGTTGGCGCCTGGAGTGGCGGCCGAGCAATGCGTACCACCAACCAGACCCTGCGTATTTATTTCAACGAGGCAAAATACGAGTTCCTGAAGCTATTGCGGCTTCCCATCTATGCGATATCGACAATTGCTTTTCCACTGATGTTTTACGTGCTCTTCGGACTGGTGTTAAACCAGAGGCAGACGGTCGGCTCAATAAGCGTTGCCACCTATCTGCTCGCGTCGTATGGGGCCTTCGGCGTAATTGGCGCTTCCCTCTTCGGCTTTGGGGTGGGAGTGGCGACAGAGCGCGGCCAGGGTTGGCTGCAGGTGAAGCGTGCCTCGCCCATGCCTCCCTTCGCCTACTTCCTGGCCAAACTCATCATGAGTTCTCTGTTCAGCCTCATTGTGGTCTTGCTTTTGTTCACGTTAGGCGCAGCTTTCGGCCATGTGCGCATGCCATTGGCCACCTGGGCTGCACTGGCCGGTACGCTGGTCATGGGCGCGCTTCCCTTCGGCGCCATGGGATTGGCCATAGGATATTTCGCCGGACCGAACTCGGCGCCGGCAGTGTGCAACGTTCTTTATCTGCCCATGGCATTTGCGTCGGGCCTTTGGGTGCCAATCGAGTTTTTGCCGAAATTCATGCAAAGCATCGCGCCTTTCTTACCACCGTACCATTTTGTCCAACTGGCGCTCGCTCAGGTTGGAGCCGGTCACAGCGGCGGCCAGTGGGTGCACATAGCCGCCCTCAACGGATTTACGCTCTTGTTCCTCGTGCTCGCGGCCGTGGGCTATCGCCGCGACGAGGGCAAGATGTACGGGTGATTATGATTGGGCCATTTGGCCATTGAGTCATCGAATCATCAGGTCATTGATTCATCGACTTAATGACCAATGATTCGATGACCCAATAAGCTCGAAAATGCTATACGCTAAGCGGTAACAATGAGACTCCTTCCCGAAAAGATTAGAGCTGAGGTCGGCTGGATGCCTTATGTCTGGCTGGTCTGGCTGTTCTATTTCGTGCTTGAGCCGTTTTTAAACCGGCCGTCTGTTGGCAGGCGGCTGGAGATGCTGGCAGAACTTTGCGTGTTTCTGGCGCTCTACTTCCTGGGTTATTGGCTTGAGGGGAAGAGTAGGCTTTGGGCCATTGCAGGCATCACGGTGCTCGCGATGGTGCTCACTCCACGCAATTGGGGCGCTTCGGCATTCTTCGTATACGCGGCGGCGTTCGCGGGGTTTTGCGGGGAAACCGAGTTGGCCATTGCAGTCCTGCTGTTGCTGGAGGCCAGCGCCAGCGTTGTCATGTGGGCCTTTCACATACCCCTGGAGCTCTGGGTCTCCACCTCTTTCCTGATCGCCGCGATCGGGGCCATGAATATTCAGCAGGCGAAACGCATAGCGGCGAACGCCCGCTTGCGGCTGGCGCATGAAGAAATCGAGCACCTGGCCAAAACCGCGGAACGCGAACGCATTGCGCGCGACCTGCATGACGTCCTGGGCCACACGCTTTCCGTCATCATCCTGAAATCAGAGCTGGCTTCGAGGCTTGCCGACAAAGATCCGCCTCGAGCCATCCAGGAGATTCGCGACGTTGAGCGCATCTCGCGAGAGGCGCTGGCGGAAGTACGAAGCGCGCTGAAAGGCTACCGTGCCGCCGGCCTGGATGCGGAAATTGCCCAGGCACGTGCCACGCTGGAAACCGCCGGCATCAAGGTGCAAGCCTCGGCTTCCGGCCGTTTGCAGCTCAGCTCTGCCCAGGAGGGAGTGCTGGCTCTGGTGATTCGCGAGGCAGTGACCAATATCCTGCGCCACTCCCAGGCCACCGAGTGCAACCTGCGATTGTTGCAGAGCAATGGTGTGTGCACCCTGGAAGTTGCCGACAATGGTTGCGGCAGCAACGGCGTAGAAGGCGAAGGCATCAAAGGCATGCGCCAACGGGTGGAGACCCTCGGCGGCAACTTGCAGCGCACGAATACTCCCGGCACCACGCTGACCATCACCCTCCCCCGCACAACCATCAATCCGAATGGAGTGCAATGAAGATTCGCGTCATCATCGCTGAAGACCAATCCATGGTGCTGGGTGCGCTGGCGGCGCTGCTGGAGAACGAAGGCGACATTGAGGTCGTGGGCCAGGCGCACAATGGGCTGGAGGCCATGAAGATGGTCCGCTCTCTCAAGCCGGATTTACTTTTGACGGATATCGAAATGCCCGAGATGAGCGGATTGGAAGTGGCAGCCGAACTGAAACGCCAGCAATCGCCAGTGCGTGTGATTATTCTGACTACGTTTGCGCGTGCCGGATACTTGCGCCGTGCACTCGATTCAGGTGCGGCCGGGTATCTGTTGAAGGATTCCCCGGCATCCCAGTTGGCCAACGCCGTGCGGCGTGTGCACGCCGGCATGCGGGCGATTGCGCCGGAGCTGGCGGCGGAAGCCTGGGGTGAAAGCGATCCGCTGACAGACCGCGAGCGCCAGATTCTGCGGCTGGCAGGAGAAGGCATCTCGAGCACCGAAATCGCAGCCAAATTCCGCTTGTCCGAGGGAACGGTCCGCAATTATCTTTCCGAAGCCATCAGCAAGCTGGGCGCAAGCAACCGAGTTGAAGCTGCGCGCATTGCGCGGCAAAAAGGCTGGCTTTAACTGCAGTTTCAGGTTTCGAGTTTCCAGTTTCGAGTTTTCAAGCTGCTACAGCATGAAGGCCGGCGAGGCCTTCAGATCTCAACTAGGCTTTCGCCTCTTCCCGTTCGATCTCGCTTATTTTTTCCACACGTCGTAGATGGCGTCCGCCGGCAAAGGAGGTCTCCAGCCATTTGTGAACGATCTGGAAGGCCATCTGATCGCTCAGGACGCGCGCACCCAGCGCGAGAACATTGGCGTCGTTGTGCTCGCGGCTTAATTGGGCCTCGTATTCACTGCTGACATTTGCCGCACGCACGCCCAAAACCTTGTTGGCGGCTATGGACATTCCGATTCCGCTGCCGCATACCAGAATGCCAAGATCGGCACTGTGATTGGCCACTTCCTCCCCCACCTTGCGGGCGAAATCAGGATAATCCACTGATTCGCTCGAGAGCGTGCCCTGATCGTTCACCTGCAGGCCCTCTTGAAGAAGCAGCTTCTTGATCTTTTCCTTCAATTCGAAGCCGGCATGATCGGCACCGAGGGAGATTTTCATGGTTTCAATATTGTAAATGAGCAGTCGTAATGAGCAGCCAGCAAGTCAATTAATACGGAAGATTCAGCCTGTTCGAATAATGGTAGTAACTCCGCAGGAGGCGTTCGGGCTTGTTTAAAAGCCAATTTCGTCGCATAATCACGCGACATAGCTCTGTTTTCGGGCTTTTGGGCCCGTACTTTTTGGAGCTCGTTTTTTGTGGAGGTCGTTCATGGTAGTGGTTGGCACGGCAGCGCAAACACCTGCGAAGGTAAACAAATATATTCTCTTCGATACGTCCACCTTTGTGGCCCACATCACCCTGAATCATCCGCCCTACAACGTGCTGACCGTGCAGTTGATGGTTGAAGTGGCCGAAGCTGTGGAGAGCTTGAATGGACGCAATGACATCAAGTGCATTGTCCTGGATTCTTCGCAGAAGGCCTTTTGTGCGGGAATATCGCTGGAAGACTCCAAGGCCGACCGCGTCTTCCAGACCCTGGATGCCTTCAACCGTATCTTTCAGGCCTTTCGTGACATCTCCAAGCCGTTGATCGTGGTCGTGAATGGAGCTGCCATTGGCGCAGGTTCCGAACTGGTTGCCTTCGGCGACATGGTGATTGCCACGCCCAACGCCAAGTTCGCACAGCCCGAGGTCAAGATGGGCGTCTTTCCGCCTTTTGCCGCAATTATGCTGCCGCAATTAATCGGCCCTAAGAAGACCTACGAGTTGATTCTTACCGGGGAAGCTCTCAGCGCCGACGACGCTCTTCGCCTGGGATTCGTGAACAAGCTGGTTCCAGAAACAGGACTGCGGGCCGCGGTTGAGCAGATCCTCACGCGCATCAATGAATTCAGTGGACCGGTGCTGGAGATGACCAAGACCGTGATCTCCACTTCGCTTGGCCTGCCCTGGAATGAGGCCATGAAGAAATCCCAGGACATCTACCTCAATCAGCTTATGGATCTGGAAGACGTACAAGAGGGTCTGCGCGCCGTCCTGGAAAAACGCAAGCCCATCTGGAAGAACAAGTAGCACTAGCTAAGACCAGCTCCAAGTTCCAAGCTGCAAGCTCCAAGGGAAACCCGGCTCACCGTGGATCGCGCCCATATCTTCTGACAGACTCAGGCTGACAGCAGATTTAAACCGACTCATTGCCCACATATTCAGGGCGCTCGCGCGTTACGAATGTTTTGCTGGCGCGGTCGTGCCAGCAAAGGTGGTCTTCATCCAGCAAGACCCAGAGGAATCCCAATCCCAGCGCGAAGGTTGAGAGCCCTATACTCAAAGCTCGTGCACGGCGGCGGGAGGGAGAAACGGCATCGCCTTCAAAGCTGGTAAGTCGAAGGCCGGCAAGCCGCATTCCGGGCGTGCTTCCGGTATTTACCAGAAATAGATACTGGTAGAGCGCCCAGAAAAAGCCCGGCAAAATGGCCGACATGATGGTGAACGCCTTGCCCTCCGGCAAGACGCCTGCCCACAACAAGATGAAGCCGAATAGCAAAAACCCAGTCCCAGAGACGCAGAAATCAACGGCCTCCATCGTTGCCCGCAAGTAAATCGGCGCCACCAGCAACAGTGCCTGCATTCCCGGTGGCGGTTGTGTGCTTTCCGGCGCTGCAGACAGTTCTACAAGGGCAATCGGCGGGGCCGGTTCCACAAAAACCTCTGCCTGGGCGGCTAGCTCGGCCAGGTTGATCTCTTCCTCTTCAAAGACATGGGGTGACAGCATGACCGGGTCAGCCAATTCTTCATCCGGTTCAATGTTTGTCTGAATCGGGCTCACCGCAACCGGAGTCAGGGTGACCGGAGCTTCAATGAACTCGTCTTCGCCGACCGGCTGCTCGGCCGCGAAAACTGCCTCAGTCAAGTCAGAAATTATGCTGCCATCGAACTGCTCGGAAAAAATTACAGGCGTTTCTACTGGAACTGGATCGTCTTTAATAATAATCACATCCTTTGCTACAGCCAGATCATCTTGTGCTTCCAAGTCTTCTTGGGCCTGGTCGAACTGAATGGCCTGGAGTGAAACAGGTTGGAACTGCGCAACTTCAGGGTCGTGCTTCCAGAAGGGCTTTTGGTTGCGCGGCGCAACGTTAGGCCAATAGCGCTCGACACCATAGAGCTCAATCTGCATGGCGGTTAACTCTTCCGCGCTCGCATTTGTCTCATTTGCAGGCACGACGGCGCTCGCCATCTGCCTACCTGGTTCGGCTAAGGGCTCCGCAATGCTGGGATTCGCAACGCTTTGCTGTTGCGCCATCGCACTCTGTTCGCGCTCAACCGCGCTCGCTTCGGGCTCACCCGGTTGTAGAGAAAGCTCTGGATCCACAAACGGCGATGGTAGTGGCGTTGCAATTTCTTTCCTGATGGGAATCGCTGGAGCTGAAGAGGAAGGAGGTGCGGGTTCGAAGTTCAGGCCCAACGAACGTGGCCTCTCCACTCGCGGACGCCTGCGCGCGCGGTAGCGGTTCACGCGCGATGAAACCTCCCGCCGCCATTCACCCGGTTCAAGCGGGCGTTCGGCGGTGTTGGGTTCCACCAGAACAATGGTCCTTCGCGCCGGCCTCAGTTGCGCCAGGCGTTCGGAACGCGCCGCCGCTTCGAGCGCGGTGGCGACATCAGGTTCGTTATCTAAGGGCTCCGCAACGCTTCGCTGCTGCGCCCTCGCGTCTGGCTCGCGCACCCCAGCGCTCGCCATCCGCTCACCCGCTGCGAAGCTTTCTTCGCTGAAATCGTAATGTTCTGGGTCAATGACAACAGCAACGTGCTCGCTTACCGTAGATGGTTCAGCAGCATCGTTGCCTCCACATCGGCAAATACCCGGACAGACGGGACAAGCCATCAGGTTGTGGAAGAACCGCGCGAGAGCTCACTTCCAAATAAACGGCAAAATCCGTCTGCTACGCGCTGTTGGGCGCATAACGCCGGCTTGAATTATTCAACCCCGCCCAGGACTCCGCTCAAGTCCGCAGCAGGCGAAAACCTTCAACCCCTTAGTAACCCTCATTGCACTACCGACAATAAACTTTACCAATGCCGCCGGAGCGTGCTAATTTCGATGGTTCCTCATGAGTTGCCGCTATCGTTGGTTTACCATTGCCGCCGTCTCCTGTCAGCTTGTTTTTGCATTTCTACTATTAACTAATGGGTTACGAGTCCAGGCACAGGATTTGCCGCCCTTATCTGCCGATGGCCCCTCGCAACCCGCGTCGTATTCCAAGGGACAAGGGGAAGAAGCCACCATCCGTGCCGTGAGCCAGGAAAAACATGGAGACGTGTGGACCCTGCGCGGGAACGCCGAGATTGACTATAAAGACCTGATATTGCACGCCGACCAGATCACGTATAACGACGCCACCGGAGATGCGGTCGCGACCGGCAATGTGACTCTGGATGGAGGTCTCTATAGCGAACATATCGTGGGAACGGTTGCCGAATACAACGTCCGCACTGAAACCGGAAAGCTGTACGACGCCGCCGGTACCACCGGCATCCGCATGAAGGGGAAAAATATGACTCTGATCACATCCAACCCCTTCGCTTTCACGGGAAAAATTGTGGAAAAAGTCGGACCGGAGCGTTACGTCATTCATAACGGCACGGTCACTTCCTGCGAGCTGCCCAATCCCAAGTGGACTTTTTCCGCAATACGAATTGTGGTGGATGTAGGAGAAACCGCAAAAATCTACAACAGCGTCTTTAAGATTAAGAGCGTGCCGGTCTTTTATTTTCCCTTTGCCCGGCATCCGGTAGAAAAACTGCCACGGCAGAGCGGATTTCTTACGCCGATGTTTGGCACTTCCAACCGAAAAGGCACGATTCTGGGCGACTCTTTTTACTGGGCCATCAATCGCAGCATGGATGCCACCGTTGGTGCTGAATACTGGTCCTCGAGAGGATGGGCGCAGCGCGGCGTGTTTCGCGCTACTCCTACGGATAAGAGCTACCTGAATGCAAGTTTTTTCAGCGTCGTGGACCGCAGGCAGACGGCTCCCTTTGGAGATCTAAGCGGGCAGGAGATCCACATTAACGGCAACGCTATATTCCCCCATGATGTGCGCGGAGTCGTCTCGGCGGAATATTTGAGCAGCTTCAAGTTCCGGGTCAGCTTTGCCGATACTTATTATCAAGCCATCAACTCCGAAGTTAACTCTGTAGCGTTTCTGACCAAGAACTACGACGGCTATTCTTTTAATCTTCTGGCTTCGCGCTATCAGAATTTTCAGAGCCCCACAAAAGGTGATGTGATCAGCATTTTTCATACTCCCAGCTTTGATACATCTTCCGTGGACCGCAGCGTTGCCGGCACGCGTTTTTTCTGGTCGTATGATGCTTCTCTCGGAGGCGTTTCTCGCGACAATCCGACGGTGAATTCCACGAGCGGCCTCCTGCCCACCAGTTCCACGTTTCGCACCGCAGACATCGTGGGACGCTTTGATGTGCACCCCCGCTTGTCATATTCTCTG
>DATHMF010000020.1 GCA_035487355.1 Terriglobales bacterium
AACCTGGTGGGTAATACCGTGGCGCAATTCGGCACGCGGCCAGTGCAATATCACTTTGCCATTCTGGATACTGACATGATTAACGCCTTTGCAATGCCCGGCGGTTACGTATTCATCACCCGCGGAACGCTGGCCAATATCAGCAACGAATCTGAATTGGCGGGCGTGCTGGCCCACGAGGCGGCACACGTAGATGGCCGGCACCTGGAAAAGATTGTTCGCGGCAAGAAGCTTACCGGACTTGAGGTCCAGACCGGGGCTGATGTGGGCGCCTCGCAAGTGGGCGGCGTTGCAGGTCTTGCGGCCGGATTGATTGACCAGTACGCCACTCAAGCCATCACCACCGCCCTCACGCAGAATTATGGATCCGATAAAGAGCGCGATGCCGACAAGGCAGGAATGGATTTTGCCGCCAGGGCCGGCTACGATCCCGCGGGATTGCGCAACTTCCTTTCCATGCTGGCGGAGGCGGCCAACAACCCCGCGAATAAACAAGCCACCGGTATGTTGAATGGCAAGACGCACCCTCCATTGAAAGAACGCGTTTCCAAATTGACCACGCTTTCGGCAACATATCCCGCCGGCGGCCAGGTACTGGAAAAACGCTACAGGCTGAATGTAAATTTCGGAACGGGTAGCGCTGCTGCGCCGGCAACAGCATCGGCCACAAAATCCAGGAAGAAATCAACCTCCAGCAAATAGTTTTACTCGCAGCTCAGGAGGGCAGATTTGAATTATTCTTCTGAGCTGTTTATTTTTCTGGCGTGATCATGAAATATTTTGCTCTCTTGTTTGTCTACGCGGCTTTTGCGTCATCCGTTTTCGCGCAGGCTGTCCCACCTGTGAGTTTGCAACTGTCGCTGAAAAAGCTTCAAACCCAGGCACAGAAGATTGCGCGCGCGACCACAAACCAGGAAAAAGCCAAGACGTGGCTCGCCCTGAACCACGAGGCGGTCAAGTTCGCCAGGGAAATGAATCGCGCCTTCCCTCACTCCAGCATTCACGGAGACAAAATCAGCCCGCCAGAAGCACAGAAGCTGGCGGAACAGGCGACTTCCTATGGTGTTCGGATTGACTTCTGCGAGTCGGGCGGCGACTGGGGCGCCAACAACGAAGGCTATTTCAAGTACCTCGAGCTCTGGCCCGACGGCCCTGATGCCGACGAGGCCACATGGATGGGCCCCGTGGGAAACCAGTCTTTCTGCGGCGACTTCGAGGGCTCAGTCGAAGAGCTGCAGGAAATCATTCAATTGAATCAGCGCTTCATTACCCAATTTCCCAACAGCCGCTTCGCCCCTGAAGCAAAAGAACGCCTCGCCGACGCCCAGAAGATGCTTGCTCAACAACAGCAATCCCAAAAGGACAAATAGCCCGGCAACTTGCTACGCCGTGGGTCAGAACAACGATCGAAAATCCGCACCAATCCGCGTTCATCCGCGGCGAAAGAACTGCCTTTTCCTCCCCGCCTGATATAATCACAGGTTTGCCGCTCGCGATCTGGACCCATCTGATCTGCGCTCGGACGTTATAGATACACAAAAATTCATCAATACCAGATATACATGAAAATTCACGAATACCAGGCAAAGGCAATCCTGTCGAAGTATGGTGTGGCTGTCCCACGTGGTGAAATGGTCACCAACCGCGAAGAGGCGGAGCGTGCCGCCAAGAACCTGATGTCAGCCGGAGCGCAAGGTGTAGTGGTCAAAGCGCAGATCCATGCCGGGGGCCGCGGCAAAGGAGGCGGCGTGAAGATTGCGAAGTCAGTGGAAGAAGCCGGAGCGCTCGCCGAGAAAATGCTGGGCATGACCCTGGTGACGCACCAGACTGGCCCCGAAGGCAAGAAAGTCCAGCGCCTGCTGATTGAAGAGACCCTGCCGATTGATCGCGAGCTGTATCTTGGCATCGTGATTGACCGCGCCTCCGGCAAGCCTGTGTTCATGGCCTCGGCCAGCGGTGGAATGGAAATTGAAGAGGTCGCAGCCAAAGATCCGAAGGCAATCCTCAAGGAATACATCGAGCCCGGATTAGGACTTGAACCCTTCCAGGCGCGCAAGCTGGCATTCGCGCTGGGCATCAAGCCGGAGCAAATCAATCAAGCGGTGCAGTTCATGACCGCGCTCTACGCGGCCTTTGAAGCTACCGATGCGTCACTGGCCGAGATCAATCCTTTTATTACGACCAATGACGGCCGCCTGTTTGCTCTCGATGCCAAATGGACCTTCGATGACAATGCCATGTTCCGCCACAAGGACCTGAAAGAGCTGCGCGACACCAGCGAGGAAGATCCGCTCGAGGTCGAGGCTTCCAAGTACGGTCTGAATTACATTAAGCTCGACGGCAACATTGCCTGCATGGTCAATGGAGCCGGCCTCGCTATGGCAACGATGGATATCATCAAATACGCCGGGGGCTCGCCGGCAAACTTTCTCGACGTCGGTGGCGGAGCCAATGCCGAGCAGGTCACGCACGCCTTCCAGATTTTGCTGAGTGATAAGAACGTAAAAGCCGTGCTCATCAATATCTTTGGCGGCATTTTGCGCGTGGATACGCTGGCAACTGGCGTCGTAGAGGCGGCCACCAAAACCAAAATTTCAATCCCTGTGGTTCTGCGCCTGGAAGGGACCAACGTCGAGCAGGGCCGCGAAATCCTCAAAAAATCAGGGTTGAATTTTATGGTTGCAGAAAATATGAAAGACGCGGCGGAAAAAGTTGTAGCAGCCGCCAGATAGGTGCGGCGCTAAGTTAGGGTGAGCTTTTGGTGAGCGCCGTCCCGCGCGAACCAAAAGCGAGGGCAAAGCGGTTTACCGCGGAGCCCTCATATAAAAGACGCGGCGGAAAAAGTTGTAGCAGCGGCTCGCTAGTTTGCGACTTATATCGAGATATCAAAAATGGCAATTTTAGTTGATAAAAATACAAAACTTATCGTTCAAGGTATTACCGGCCGTGAAGGTACATTTCACGCCAAGGGCGCGGCAGCATACGGCACCAAGGTTGTAGGCGGCGTCACTCCCGGCAAGGGAGGCACCACGCATGAGGGCTGGCCGGTATTTAATTCCGTCTCCGAAGCCGTGGAAAAAACCGGCGCCAACGTCACTGTCATCTTTGTTCCGCCGCCCTTCGCGGCCGATGCCATCATGGAAGCGGCCGATGCCGGCCTGCCGTTGATTATCTGCATCACCGAGGGCATCCCAACACAAGACATGGTGCGTGCCGCTGAGTTTCTCAAAGACCGCAAGTCGCGCCTCATCGGTCCGAATTGCCCGGGAATCATATCGCCGGGGAAATGCAAGGTCGGCATCATGCCGGGACATATCCATAAAGAAGGTAACGTGGGGATTGTTTCCCGTTCTGGAACTCTGACCTACGAAGCCGTGCATCAGCTCACGCTGCGCGGCATTGGGCAATCCACCGCCATCGGGATTGGCGGCGACCCCATCATCGGCACCACGCATACCGATGCAGTCCGTCTATTTAACGAAGATCCGGAGACGCACGCCATCATCATGATCGGCGAGATCGGCGGCAATGCCGAGGAGCAGGCTGCAGAATACGTGAAGCAGCATGTGAAAAAGCCGGTGGTGGCGTTTATCGCCGGCCAGACCGCGCCCCCCGGACGCCGCATGGGACACGCCGGCGCCATCATCAGCGGCGGCCACGGTACCGCAGCAGAAAAGATCAATGCGCTGGAAGCCGCTGGGATTCGCGTGGCCAAGTCGCCGGCCGTGATTGGCGAAACTCTGATGCAGTCCTGGAGCGGAGCGGCCAAAGCTTAAGTTCGATTTGAATTCCTAAATAATCTAAACGAGAACGAAAAATCATGAAGACTTTGCAACGCACATTTTCCATCATCAAGCCGGACGCGGTCGCCAAGGGCGCAACCGGTGATATTTTGAAGACACTCCAGGAGAAAGGCTTCCGCATCATTGGCATGAAGATGCTGGAAATCAGCAAAGAGCAGGCCGAAGGCTTTTACGCCGTGCACGCTGCTAAGTCCTTCTTCGGCTCTCTCACCGACTTTATGTCGAGCGGCCCGATTGTCGTGCTGGCGCTGGAGAAAGACAACGCCATCGCCGACCTGCGCGAGCTGATGGGAGCGACCAATCCGGCGAACGCTAAAGAAGGAACCATTCGCAAGAAGTGGGCCGACAGCATCGAGCGCAACACTATCCACGGCTCCGATGCGGATGAAACGGCGCGCTTTGAATTGAGCTATTTTTTTGCGGGATACGAATTGACCAAATAGAGCTTTTATCGTCTTGCAGCCATGGCATAGAGTGCCCTGCTCCACTTAGTAGGAAGCTTGGCGCGGAGCAGATAATACTCGTTCACAGGCCTGTCGTCATCCATGGGCTGAACATCAATGTCCTTGAATTTAAGAATTTGGTCTATGGAGATCTCGTTTCTGAACATCAGGGCGAATTGTTGCTCCGCAGTATGTCCTGGCCCCCATTCCAACATATCGGCCACGGCAGCGGGGGGCATACGGCTGGCAAGTTCAGCAGGTGTCAGGTTCGGGATGGGACTCATGCTGGCAATGAAATGAAACCCCCATCCTTCCACAGAGCCCATGCAGCGCACATAAGGAAAAGATTCCTTCAACGCTTTCGTGATGGCTACCAAGTCTACGCGAGGATCTGTGGTCGCGCTCCATACAGCGTTGCTTGCCGTAGTCCATTGCTGCAAAATACCCCCTGGTTTCAACCGGCGCTTTGCAGTTTCATAGAACTCCCTTGAATATAGAAGGCTCACGCCTGCGGCCGAGGTAGGAGGCGGCGGATCAATTGTAATCACGTCAAATTGCTGACGTGTCTTTTCCAGAAACAGGCGGCCATCGTCAATGATCAGGTGCGAGTTCGGGGATTGTAGAAGCCGCTCTCCATCGGGATGGAAGTAAGAGAAGACCTGGGGTACGCTGGGCAAGAGCTCTACCGCAGTGGATGAAACTCCCCAGGAAAGCATCGATCGGTGTGTCGTTCCCATTCCAAAACAGATCACCAGTACATCTTTGGGAGGCTGCTCATGCAATGCAAGCGGCAGATGGGCCATCATCTTTGTCACGGGAGTGAGCTGGGTGATCGTGATCCCATTGACGAACAGCAGTTTCTGCATTCCTTGGCCCGTGGCCACCACCGTTGCTGCATAGTCCCTGCTCACCTCACCTCCACTAAGTTTCATGATGTAATCTTTTGTGAATACGATCAAGGCCAGGGCCACAACCGCGTTTTCCACATAAAAACGGAATCCGTAGCGCGACTTTGCTACCGGTGTTTTGGGTCTGAAAATGTAGAGAAGAGCAAACAGCGGCAAACACAGGAAAATCAGCGACTGACGCTCTCCCACGTACGGCAGCAACAGGAAGCCGGAAAGCAGCGGGCCTAAGATACATCCCATAACGTTGACGGCATAGGCCCGTCCCGCCCGGTCTGGATCTCCTTCCGAATACTGATCCACCAGCATAGGAGTCACGAATCCCATCAGCCCGCTTACGGGCATGATGCCCAACGGAACCCGTAAAAACCCAATAATTGGGAGGCGGGGATCAGACGCGAGTAACGGCAGAAGTCCTGCCAACCCCAAAAGCAGCCAGGCGACTGTTTCGTCGCCCGGCGAGTAGCGCTGCAGCCATTTCCGGTAAATCCGTGAACCGATGAAAGTGCCTATTAAGTAAGAACCCAGAATTGAGGCAAAGGCATAAACTTCCGTTCCGATATATACGGTGAATTGCCTGATCCATACAACTTCCATGGCGAGGCTGACCAGCCCAGTGAGAAAAAGCATGCTCAGGATCAGCTTCGCTGATGAAACAACGGCAGGCTTTGCTGTTTTGGCCTCAATCTCGTACTTTTCCTGCGCATCTTTCACTCGTAGGCTGAGCAGAAACCCGCCTGCCGAGATCAGCAGATTGCAGATTGCCGCCAACTTCATCGTGCCCCGGAAACCGAAGATCTCTACCAGCACGAACGCCGGCAGCAGCGCTCCTACGACGGCTCCAAGAACGTTCGCTACATATAGAAAACTGAAGGATCTCTGTGAAGAAGAACTCAATTTACGGATAGCGGCCATGGCCAGCGGGAACGTCATTCCCATCAAAGTGCACCATGGCACTAGAATAACGATGAGCCATAGGCCTGTGATCCAGTAGTAATGCAGCGAAGAGACAGCAAGGTCGCTCTGATAATTCTCCAGATAATTCTTGGCCCATCTCATTTCCACCGGCACCGCCCAGGCGGAAATACCAATCAGCAATTCGGCCGCGGCGTAGAGACGAAGAGGATATTTTCCGCTGTGCGTTTCAAGGTTGCGCATCCAGCGGCCGGCGATCCAGCTTCCCAAGCCAAGTCCGGCCATGAAGAGAGACAGGAAAATGGAAACCACCGGCGTGGTAACGCCAAAATGGGCCATCCCCAGCCGTACCCAAATTACCTCGTAGAGTAGACTGCAAAAACCGGAAAAGAAAAAGAAAACAAAGAACCACCGCATTCGCACGAATTGCCCCCTTGGGAATTGGTCGCGACTATTGTCGCTGGATAAAATTCCTCAATAACGATGAATTTGGCTTCAATTGTGATGAAGTATTAAAACATGACTTTCCGGAATTCGATACACTAAAGATCCTTATCAAAGCACATCCAGGGCACATCACCGGCGTCATTCCTCAGACGATCGGGTCATACAAATCGCCTTGCATGCGCTCGCCAATCAAAGGAAGTTGTTTGCGTGCGTATTCCAGAAAATGCGGCGTGTTGCGGTGCGCCTCTAAAGCTGCGTCATCCGTATATTGCTCATAAATAAAAAATCGTGCGGGATCGCTGCGGTGGCGGTGCACGATGTACATCAGGCATCCGGGTTCTTTGAGAGACTCGGTGGTTAAGATTTGAAATATTTTTGCAGCTTCGGCTTCGTGGCCGGGTTTGGTGACCCAGATTACGGAAAGAACAGTCATAGTCAGTACTCGGTACTCAGTTGTCAGTACTCAGATTATTTGCGCCGTACAGCGACGGCGGTCTGCACTCCCATCTCAGCCGCAAAGTCCTCCATGAAGATGGTTTGTTCGCGGTCGGGGCCGGTGGAGATCATCCCAATTTTCACGCCGTTCTCTTTCTCCAGAAATTGCAGGTACTCATGGGCCTTTTTGGGGAGCCTCTCCCATTCCGAGATGCCCTCGGTTGATTTCTTCCAGCCCGGCAACTTTGTGTAAAGACACTCGACTTTTTCCAGGACAGCGGCTTCCGCGGGAATTTCATCGATTTTTTTGCCATTCAGCTTGTAACCGATGCAGACGGGGATTTCCGGCAATTCGTCGAGTACATCAAGCTTGGTGACCACCAGCCAGGAGCATCCGTTGATCATGTTGGAGTAACGCAGCAAGGGAAGGTCCATCCAGCCGCAGCGGCGTGGGCGCCCGGTCACAGCGCCAAATTCGTTGCCGCGCTCGCGGAGCCGGTCAGCAATGGCGCCATTGATTTCCGTAGGAAACGGCCCGCCACCTACGCGGGTGCAATAGGCCTTGGTCACGCCAATGACATTGTTAATCGCAGTAGGCGGCACGCCGGTGCCAGTGGCCGCGCCTCCAGCGGTGGTGCTGGACGAAGTAACAAACGGATACGTCCCGTGATCAATATCCAGCATGGTGGCCTGTGCGCCTTCAAACATTACCGCTTCACCATCGGCGATGGCGCGGTTCAGCAGCAACGCTGTATCGGCCACAAAAGGCGCAATCTGCTCTGCGGCTGCAGCGTATTCGGCATACATCTTATCGGCATCAATCGGCTCGGAGTTGAACAGCGCATGCGCGATCATGTTCTTCTCGCGGCAGGCGTTTTCGATGTGCTTTTTCAGAAGCTCCAGGTCGAGCAGGTCAATCACGCGCAGGCCGCGGCGGCCCATCTTGTCTTCATACGTCGGACCGATGCCACGCGAAGTAGTGCCGATCTTGACCCGGCCCGGCGCGTTTTCCGAGGCCAGCTCCATCATACGGTGATAAGGCAGGATGACCTGTGCGCGATTGCTGATGAAGAGATTGTTGCCATCAACCGTGACGCCGGTTTTGCGAAGCTCTTCCACTTCCTTCAAGAAAGCGATGGGATCGAGCACGACTCCGTTGCCGATGACGCCCCGGCATCCCTTGCGGAAGATGCCACAGGGCACAAGCTGCAGCACAAACCGATTGCCATTGATAATGACGGTGTGGCCCGCGTTGTGTCCGCCGGCGTAGCGCGCCACTACGGAAAACTGCTCGGAGAGCACGTCAACGATTTTGCCCTTGCCCTCGTCGCCCCACTGCGCGCCGACAATGACTGCTGTTCTGCTTTTCTTCATCCTGTTTGTATCTTTTCCATTTAAATAAGCTACTTCGCGCTATCGCACACACCGCTTCCCTGCTATAAAGAATCGAAAATTACCAGGGAAAGTTCGGCAGGACGCCAACCTTTTATGATAACTCAGCCCAAAGACCTGCGTCACGGATTTATGCGGGCAATGGATTTATGCAGCACTGGCCAGGAGTTCATCCAAAATTCTCGGTCTTCTCGATATATTCCAGCGCTGCACGGGCCATCTCGCGGTCGCCTTTGTAGGTAAGCAACTTGGGGGCGTCTTGCAGGGGAATCCAGGAGGCCTGCTCGACCTCGTGGCGCATTTCAGGCGTGATGTTTCCAATGCGTCCGGAAAGATAGCGGAACAGGTAGTAGGTCACGACTTTGAACACACGCGCGCCGTCACCCCAACTGCGCATGTAGACGTATTTCACATTGCCGAGCTTGATCACTCGCTCGGCTTCGAGGCCGGTTTCTTCGCGAATCTCGCGCACGGCGGTTTCTTCCGGCTTCTCCCCGGGATCAATCAATCCCTTGGGAAGGGTAAGCACGGGCTTGGGAACCTGCGCTGCCTTGCTCTTTCCAGCCTTTTTCTTCGGGGCCTCACGGCCGGTGGGTTGAATGACGGCCACCCACCACTGCCCGTCTTTTTGCCTTACAACTACTCCACCTGCAGAAAATTCTCGTCCTGTCTTGGCCATAAGGAAATTTAACCATAGCACTCGTGGGGCTTAGAACGCCAATCCTACGGCCATCGGCCGGCCACTACTTGTTTTGCGAGGAATGGCCAACTGATGCCAAAATAGGCGCATGGACCAAGTGAGACTCCCCGAAGCGTGCGGATCCCTGGCCGAAGTCCGTAGCGAGATTGATCGCATTGATCGAAGCATCATCAACGCCATCGGCAGACGACGGCTCTACGTCATTGCAGCAGCAAAGTTCAAGACGAGCCCGGCTGCTGTGGCTGCTCCTGAGCGCTTTGCGGCAATGCTTCAGATGCGGCGGCAATGGGCAGAACAGGACGGCCTGAATCCGGATGTGATCGAAAAGATGTACCGTGACCTGGTTACTTATTTCATCGCGGAAGAGCTGGCTCACTGGAGTGAATCTTCGCAGTCGTCTTCCTGATGTTTATGCTGACGATTCAGATTACAAAGCGCACAGATGGCGCCGGGTTGCTGCGATGCATACGCGCGGATGGCTCAATAACATGGCAGAAGCAGCGCGAGCGGCACGCCGGGTTCTTTGCCTTGCACGATCTCACGCATTTTGCGGTTGAATCGGCGCTTGGGTTTCGACAGGGTTTCTACGGACTCATTACCCAGAGCTGGGAGATAGACGATACCACCGGCAAGGGCGCACGCGGCTCACTGCCGGATGAAGCTGTAGAAGTTGAGCATATCGTCGGATGGTTCGACAGTGAGCGCGCCAGCCTAACTACGGGCACCGCAGAGGAATTCAACCAGTACGCTGCGATGCAAGCAGCATCTTCCGGAAGGCGAACGCCGCGCCGGCTCTCCGAGGATGACCTGGCACGCGTGCGGGAGCTGCGCGGCAGATTGTTCTCGCAGTGGTTCGCTCTGGAACCTGGTGCGACTCTCGAGTTGCATTACGAACTTCAATTGGATCCCCCTAGCACGCTAAGTCTCTAATTCCTCTTTAGTTATCTTCAGCGCCAAGATTTTCCCGCCAAAGTATTACTCCCCCACCCCCCATTACTTGGAGTAGTCCAAGCATTGATAAATCACTATAATTCAATGACATACGGAGAGGGCCGAGTAGTGGTCAGATAACACCCCTTTTGCGGGTAGACTGAAGCTGACAAACTGTTCCCCCCGGAACTCGAAGCTGCTTATTGAATTTTTCAAAGAACCTTTAAAGAGCTAAAGCCCCTGCATTCTGGATGCTGGATACACTTCCGAGACCATGGTAGGCCATATTCAGAAGGAATCAGGACTTTGATACCACAATGGGGCCATGTGGCAAGGTCCAACAAAACGGGTTCACCAAATTTGGGCATTTTTTAAAAGACCAAAAACCGCACATCCGATGGATAATAATTAAGCATCTAACTACAGGGAGACATGAAGCCATTTTCCAAGATCGCGCGATCGCTGAAATCCTTCAAAGAAGTGCTTTCGCGGCGAGCGGGACAGGTGACTGACCCCACCCCGCCAGCACCAGCTTCGCTTCCCCGCAGACCCCGCATTGGCATAGCTCTGGGCGGAGGATTTGCCCGCGGCATGTCGCACATCGGCGTGCTCAAGGTGCTGGAAGAAGAGAAGATCCCTATTGACTACGTCGCTGGAACCAGTGTGGGCGCGGTAATCGGAGCTGCGTATTGCAGCGGCCTGAGCGCCAAGGAGATGGCAGAAACCGCAGGCCTCGTGCGCTTCAAAGATTTTGCCCGCTGGACCATCTCGCGTTTTGCCTTATGCTCCACTGACCGCATGCAGGGTTTTCTGGAGCGGCTGCTCAAAGTGCACAGCTTTGAAGAGCTGCGCATTCCGCTGGCGGTCGCGGCAACCGACCTCACAACCGGACAGGGCGTGGTCTTCAAGTCGGGTTCCCTGATTGACGCCGTGCGCGCAAGCTGTGCCTATCCCGGAATGTTCATGCCGGTAAACCTGAATGGAAAACTTTATGTGGATGGGCTGCTGGGATATCCAGTGCCCGCCAAGCCGTTACGGGAGATGGGCGCCGAGCGCGTGATCTCTGTGCATTTGGCGGCGAACTGGGTCTCAGGCAAAGGCCCACGGCATGTCTTCGACGTTATTGGCCAGTGCTTCTCTATCGCCCAGGAGAGAATGAGTTCTTTCTGGAAGCAGCATACCGATATCATGGTCGAGCCCAACATCGGCCGCTTCGGCTACGACGAATTTCAGCGCTCGCCGGAGATGATCGCCATCGGCGAGGCCGCAACCCGCGAGATCATTCCCCAGATACGCGCCTGGCTCGAGGGCACCGAGCCCGAACCACAGGTACAAGAGCAATCCGCCATCAAAGTCTCAAGCGCGCCTGCGCTGCAAACCGCCCGCTTAACGGCAAAATAGAAAATTAAGAAGTAGGATGTGCGCAGAGCCCTCGCTGTAGCTGCCGAAAAACGTCTTTCTGGGGCGCTCCACTTCGTTGCGCGCCTGCCTGCGGAGGGGTGCCGCATACAAATCTTACCGACACATTCCTGAGATATTTATGCATGTGGTCTACGCGCATCGTTTTCAGCGACGTAAGTGCAGCAAGAAATAGACGAGCAGACCAACCAGCAACGCTATGATCACACGCCAGACTATTCCAGACATACCAGAGCGATCGGCCGGCAGTATTGGCCCCATGGAACTGCTGCTTTGCGGGAGGCCTGGTTGCGACAAACCTGGCTGCGGCAAATCTGGTTGTGAAAAATTTGACTGCGAGAAATTTGACTGCGAAGTTTGGGACGCCGAGCCGAGTGAGAAGTGAAAGTTGGTGTGATGGGTTTCATTGATCTTTTGGGTTAGCGCCCGATCAACCATTTCGGCGATCAGTGGATGCTGGGGACCGAGCAGTTCACCGAATGTTTCCCGCAACTTCTGCGCGACTTCTTCCCGGCTTGCACCCTGCAGCGACTCCAACTTGGGATCGTTGAAATGAGCCGTGAATCCGCCGCCCGTCTTTTCCTCAATATGGTACGAAAACTGGCTGGATGTGCTCATCGCGCTCAGACCGTCGAACAATTTGTTCCGCACAAAACCCGGAAGCCCCGCGCCGAACAAATCGTTCATCCTGGCGTGGATCTTCTGCTCAATCTCTTGCTTTGTGGCTGCCTCGATGGTCTCCATGGTGGGGTCACTGGTATGAGCAATGAATCCGCCGCCGGGCTTTTCTTCGATACGATAGGAGAAACTGATGTTCGTTTTTTTGATGTCCATGGCCAGCTCCGTGGCGCAATTGTACTGCGGAATTCCGGCGACTCGGAAAGATCAATTTCTCAATGCAGTTCCCGGTTGCCGGTTTCTTTTTTCCAAGCCTGACAACCAAAAACTGCTTTTAACTACTGGCACGAGGCGTTCAGGGCTGTGAAGGTTCCGCTGTATGCTCCAATGCACGTATAGGTGTTGCCGCCGCCCGTAAAGACTCCCCCGCCCGCCAACTGCGAGGCTCCCACCTTCACGGCGAATGTGGCACCACCGCTCAGTTGGCTGAAGATGGAGTTCGTGCTGCCGCTGATCTCTGAATTGCTGATATTCAGCGTAAAAGCGCTGGCAGAAAACCCCAGGGTCTCAATTCCATAGTTCGTGGGTGCGAGGGAAGAAGCAATCACACCATTTATCAGGGTGGTTGGGCCTCCGACGATCATGCCCGTGCCATTACTGCTGCCGCCGGTAGTCGTTGCAACAATGTTAGTCATGACAGGCACGCTGGAGTCGTTCTCCACGGCGGTGTTGTCATGACCCCCTGAGGCGGTGGCGGTTATGTTGCTCATTGCCGGCGCACACAGGGGAGCGTTGTTGATAGCGCGGTTGCCGCTTCCCGAAATACCCGTGGCCGTGGCGATGATATTGGTCATTACCGGTGAAGAGCCCGTGCCGCTGCTATTTTCGTTAAACACTCCCATGTTGGACGAGCTCCCGCCCGATGCGCTGGCAATCACATTCGTCATGCCCGGCGACGAGGCGATGTTATCAACTGCTGTGTTGCTGGTTGGCCCCGAAGCATTGACCGTAACACGGGTCATCGTGCCACTCGAGCTGCTGTTAAACATGCCCGTATTATTACTTCCTCCCGTGGCGGTCGCGGTAACATCGTTCATCACCGGCGCGGAGCCGTTGACGTTGATGATCGCATAGGTGGTAGCGGCGCCAGAAGCTGTGGCCGTTACATGATTCATCACCGCAGACGAGTTGTTGTTATAGACACCCTGGCTTTGAACGGTTCCACCCGCACCGAGGGCAGTCACGTGCGTCAGCCGCGGTGAGGCAGACACATTAGCGATGCCTGTGCCAAATGAGTTACCGCCAGTATTCTTTACGGTCAGAAAACGTAATTCTGCGTTGTTTGCGCCTACGACCGTACCCGTGAGAATACTTGCGCTTCCGGCTGCCGTGATCGTGGTCACATCCTCCCCCGAGCCCTCTACATCTACGAACGGCTTCATGGTGAGTGCGCCTGTGCCCAGATCATAAATTCCCGGCTCGATCTTCAGCAGCCAGGGATTCGTGGCTGAGGCTGTGGTAATGCCTGCCAATGCATTCAGCAATGCTGTCCCGCTGGCAACTGCGTTCCCCGGAACCGGACTCACCACCACTGTGCGCATAAATGAGGTCGCGCCGCTGGCAATGGTCAGCGTCTGCCCGCTGGGGGTGATGGTGACATTGGAGCCCGCCGCGAGTGTGACGCCATCGAACAATCCGTTCAGATTTTTGACCACCTGTCCGGTTGCGATATTTCCCGCCTGGACTGCGTTGCTCGCCAACTGTGCGTTGCCGACACCACCGTTGGTGATGCTCACACTTCCCGTGCCAGTGATCGGGCTGGGAGTTGTGGTCAATCCCGTGCCTGCTGTGATGCTCACGCTGGGCACTGTGGCTGCAATCGTCAAGCTCTGACCACTGGGGGTGATGCTCACGTTCGAACCGGCGGCCAGCGTCACTCCATCGAACAATCCATTCAGGTTCTTGACTACCTGTCCGCCAGCGATATTGCCCGACTGCACTGCATTGCCGGCGATATTCGCCGCCTGCACTGCCCCGGCGGCCAACTGCTGGGTGCCAACACCGCCGTCAGCGATGCCGATGGTTCCCGCACCGGTAATGGGGTTTGGAGTTGCAGTCAATCCGTTGCTGGGCGTGATGCTTTCGTTGCTGCCTGCGGCTGCAATCGTCAGCGTCTGCCCGCTGGGAGTGATGGTGACATTTGATCCGGCTGCGAGTGTGATGCCATCGAACAATCCATTCAGGTTCTTGACCACCTGTCCGCCTGCGATATTGCCCGACTGCACTGCGTTGCTCGCCAATTGCGCGTTGCCTACACCGGCGTTCGCGATAGCAATCGTTCCCGTGCCGGTAATCGGGCTGGGCGTTGCGGTGAGGCCGGTTCCGGCTGTGATGCTCACGCCAAGAGGAGACTGCCAGCTTGCATTGCCCGAATTGTCGGAAGTGAATACCTTTCCGGCCGCAGCCCCGGTGGACATCGTGAAGGCTGCCACACTGGTGGTGCCGCCGATACTGACAATACCGTTGCTCTCAGAGACCAGAGAGTTCGTCAGCGTGTAGGTCTGAGAGATCTTCGGCAGGTTCCCGGCGGTAGCGTTGCTGCGCATAATGATGGTGTACAGTACCGGTCCTTCGAGTGAACCGGTGGGAGGCGAGACCCGCTGCCAGCGCAAGGCTGGCATCTGCTGACCCTGCGACCACACTCCCGGAGCAGGGCGCAGACTGGCTACCAGCTCAGTTTGTTTTGGCTGTTGCCCAGTCGACTGTTGAGCTTCGATCCAAGATGGGAATACGGCAAAAACCGCAAGACACACCGACAGGACCTTCAGGTTCCTGAAAGATTGCATGAAAGTTCTCCTGTAATTTTAAAGGGTCGCTCGTATTCTGACAGGGAAGACGTCGAAAGAATAGTGCTTAATATGGCAACAATCGCACTGGTTGAATGCCATGCCCGAGAAGACGCTTATCGGGAGCGCCCAAAACAGGAATGCTACCGCCTGCATGTCTGATACAAAGCAAAATCGGCCTTGATACGTGTGTTGACTCGTCCGTCTAGACCGACCATGAAACAGATTTAAGCCGCCGATTCGACAGAGCCTGTGAGGGGCAATGGTTCTTCAGAATCCGGCGCGGGAGAACATGCCTGGCGATAGATGGGATGCACTTCTTCGCCCTCCCGGAAGGTGCGATAAAAGACGGCAAAAAGAACGCAGCGCAACACGGCCAGCGTGCCAAGACAAAGATTGAACAGAAGGCCAAAATCCATACCCTTCTCCCGTAGCAGAGGCGTCGTTTACAGAGACTCTGCTTACATCTTCAGTTTGTGACATGATCCGGGCAATGGCAAATCTAAACTTTTCATAATGGGAATCAGCAAAACGAATAACGCGCCCTGGACTTCTGGGATCATGCGGATTTTTGAAACAAGTTGTCAGTACCCCTACTGGGACGCTCCGTACTTGTTGTGCAGTTCAAGATTCCCTTCCAGCACGTTGACCATTTTTTCTCCTGCCAAGCCCCTTATTGGTGTTGGCCGCCAGAGAGAACGAATGAGAGACCAGGTGCTGATCTTTAGTTCAGATATGAAATTGGACTTGGATTTGGATTTCACGTTTACGAAGATCACGTGATGGCCCAGGGCAAGCATCAACTGTTCCAGCTTCCGCTCTTGCCGGGGTGTGCGCCAATCTTTTCTTCCACCTATGACAACCAGGGCACGCGGGGCCAAAACAGATTGCAGGCATTGCTTCCGATCGCGGCAGAGATAAAGCTCAAGGCTTACCTCTTCGGCATCAATGCCCGATTCGGAAATCACAGCAAGCTGCAGCCGCTCGAGAAAATCAACCGGCACCGGAGGACGATCCAGCGGGAAGTGGAAAGGAACTACTTTGATCATCATCAGCGCAACCCGAAGGCCCAGGTTCCTGGCCAAATCGTAGGCAGTCTTCAGGGCTGCGATCGTTCCTTCCTGGGAGGTATAGATAACCGTCACTCGCAGGCGATGGTCCGAGTCCGAGTCATCCGCATTAAAACGTTCGCTGCAGGAATGCTCAGACTGAACTTCTTCAAGCCGCTTATCGTGCACTAAGGTCATTGCAGGTACAAACTTAGACCTCAAGCCCTAAGCGAGTCATAAACAAATCATGAACAATTTATAAGGGCAGAAAGGCGATTGAATCCAAGGAGTTACTTTGGAGAGCAACCAAGCTTAGCCCAGAAGAGTTAAGGGGTGTTCCAATCCTCACGCTGGAGGTGGGTCTTTATGATTAAAGATAGATCAATCACATAAAGTACGATCACGACGTCGCCGAGAACAACGGCCACATGACTTGGGGGCAACAACTGAACGATGCCCCACAGAATGAAGGCCAATCCAAGCAACAATCTCTTCAGCGACTCAATGGGCCTGGGCCGAGCCATCGGTTGCAACGAGACATACGCTAACCCGATTAACAGAAGGGGCGCTGCCGAGCTGACCTCATGTTTTGACCGCACAAAATGGGGGAAGGCATCAAGAAGCAGCAGAAAGATGCCGCGGAGAACCGCCACACTCGCGAGTCCGGCACTGACCCACCGCAAGAGACTGTGGAGTATAGATTTGGGTTCCCCGGTCAACTCGTTCAATATTGCTTTGACCTCATCCATGCCGGGCCAGAGAAAACATGAGCACAAGAATGGTGATGGGAATTGCCGCCAGCATGACATAAAACAAAACTACATTTCTCTCGGTTGAACGCCTGGGGCGCGACTGTTGTATTTCTGTACGCTCGGCCACCCCTATCTCATCGAGGTGTTCGAGGTCCCAGGCAAACTCGCGGGCGTGGGCATAGCGGTTTATGGGGTCGCGCTCCATGGCGCGATAAATGACTTCCTGCAAGGCAGGGGAAATTTCCGGATTCAGTTTTCGCGGAGGCACCGGATCATTCACCAGCCGGTCATTCATGATGGCGAGGGAAGTAGGCCCTTGAAAGGGCATTTTTCCGGTCAACATCTCATACAGCATGACGCCCAATGCGTAAATGTCGCTGCGGGCATCGCCGCGCTTGCGCTTTACCTGTTCCGGGGAGATGTAGTCAGGCGTTCCCATGGTATGAGACATTCTGCCGAAGGTCAGGCGCCGCGCCCCGGCCGCTCCGGCAATGCCGAAGTCAATGAGCTTGATATTGTCTTCCGCATCTACCATGACGTTTTCCGGCTTCAGGTCGCGGTGTACGATCTCGTGCTGATGGATGTACTCCAGCGCATGACAGATGCCAAGCGTAATCTTGATCGCGCGCTCGATGGGAAGCTTCTCCTGCTCGGTGAGGATCTTGCGCAGCAGGTTGCCTTCCAGCCACTCCATGGCCATGTAGACACGGCTCTGGTCTTCGTTGGAGATCACTTTGATAACGCAAGGATGATCGAGCTTCTTGCCGATTTCCTGCTCGCGGCGAAAGCGATCAAAGAATACGGGGTCACACTCTACCTCGGGATGCGGAACTTTAATGGCCACTGGGCAACCGGCGCGCAAATCCGTGCCACGAAAAATAGTTGTCATATAGGTGCGGGCAACCGCACTTTCGATGCGGTAGTGGTCGAGCGTGTCGCCAGGATTGATGGGTCTCATCACAGCACCTTCTGCGCCGCAATCATTGAACTTGAGGCCATCTCATAAACTGGAAATTCTGAGGAGAACAATGTTTTCGGAGAATGTTCAGAATGTCCCTCGGTGTCCATAAGATGGCTGAGCTTAAGGTAGGCGAGAGGCCCTAAATTATGCATAAACGACCCATAAATAATTTATAAAGACCACGGATAAGACACTGAAAACGCTGGGGATAGCCAATCTAGATTAATTATTCTGGCAGGCGCAAACGGTAGCCGATCCAGGGCTCGGTGAGCAGAAACTTGGGGCTTGCCGGTGTGTGCTCGATCTTCTTTCGCAAACGATTCATGAAGACCCGCAGGTATTCCTGCTCGCCTCCGTAGTCGGGCCCCCAGACTGCCTGCAGTAACTCGCGGTGGGTAATCGTCTTGTTAGGATGGGCGGCAAGATAGGAAAGCAGATCGAATTCCTTGCAGGTCAGCCGTATCTGTTCATTACGGGAGATGACTTGCCGCGCCTTGAAGTCAATCTCAATGTGTCCCAGTTGCAGATTGGTGACCTCGAATTCCGAAGAGACAGCGGCCCTTCGCAGCGCAGCGCGGATGCGCGCCAGCAATTCAGGCATACTGAAGGGCTTAGTTACGTAGTCGTCAGCTCCAGCATCGAGCGCATCGACTTTGTCTTTTTGGCTGTTGCGCACGGTAAGCATGATAATGGCTGCGTCAGAACCGACGCGGATGGCCCGGCAGGTCTCAACCCCGGTCATGCCAGGCATGTTCATATCCAGAATCACCAGATCGAACTTGGCGGAGCGGAAAAAATCTAACGCCTCGTCGCCGCTGCGAGCGTCGGTAACTTCGTAGCCATGGGTCACGAGTGTGGTCCGCATTACGCGCCGGATCTGTGGCTCGTCATCTACGATGAGAATACGTGCTTCACTCACGCTGACACCTCCTGCACGTGAGGATCTGAGTCAGCCCGATAGGGCATGATTCAACTATTACGCTAGACCTAAGGCCATAAGGGAGGAGTAAAGGGTTCGCAAATAATTCGTAAATGAGGTGTAAAGCCTCGTTCTTCATTCAATTCGATTGACCCCTGCTTGAACACAACATTAAACTAGTAAAGAGTTCCTAATCTTCCCTGTGGATACCAAAATCATTGATCCGCGCAAGCTTGTGAAGCAGATTGAGCGCATTCTGGCACAAAAACCGGTCAGGGGAAAGGACGCACCACTGGAGCAGGTGGTTGATCTTCTCTATCAGCAACGGAGATATTCTTCGATTGGTATCTATGCGCTTGTGGGCAAAAAAATTCTTGGGCTCGCCTACCGAGGGCCAGCATTATCCTGCCTGGAAGTCGCTTTGGGAATAGGTATTGTTGCCCAGAGCGGAGTCATTAAAGCAGCTCCCGAAGTCAGCCCCCAAATTATCCCTGAAGTGAACCCTGCAATCACTCCACAAACCAGCCAAGCCCTGCCAATCAGTGTGGGTTATACCGATGTTAAGCGTGGAATTGTTGTTCCCATCAAGGTCGCCGGACGGGTGCTGGGCGTAATTGACGCGGAAAGCGACAGGTTGAAGAGCTTCAGTTATCATGATCAAGTCCTGCTGAAGCAGGTGGCCTCCCGGGTGGCGCGTTATCTCATCTCAAATGGTAAGGTAGTGATGCAAAAATTACGTAGGCAATCACGGGCAACCGAGGGCAGCAGCCTTGCAACAGAAACAAACAAGGACAAGAAAATGGCGGTTGACCGTCCGTTGAGCGGAGAGAAGACCAGCAGCCTTAAAGCCACCGCAGGAGAGATGCTCCACATATGAGCACAGCCTTGATTTCTAACGCAATTAAGATCACCCCGGCCGGCCCGCGGATTGATTCGACCGAAGAACTGAAACGACTCGCCACGCGCCTGCGCATTGAGATCATAAAGATGATCGGTGCTGCGGGCAGCGGACATCCTGGCGGCTCGCTCTCTGAAGTTGAGTTGCTGGCTGCACTTTATTTCCGCGTGCTGCGGCATAACCCGAAAAATCCGGGCTGGAGAGAGCGCGACCGCTTTATCCTCAGCAAAGGCCACGGCTGCCCGGCGCTTTATGCCGTGATGGCGGAGGCAGGATATATTGATCCAGCGCTTTTATCGACGTTGCGAAAATTGGGGTCGCCACTGCAGGGGCATCCGGATAAACGCATGCTGCCGGCGCTGGAGGCCTCTACAGGATCGCTTGGCCAGGGACTTTCCATCGGGATCGGCATGGCACTGGCGGCGCAGTTAGATAAGCTCGACTACCACACCTTTGTCATGGTGGGGGACGGAGAAATTCAGGAGGGCCAGAATTGGGAGGCGGCCATGTTCGCTCCCTATCACAAGCTGAGCAACTTGACTCTCATCGTTGATTACAACCACCAGCAGCTTGATGGCTTTACCAAAGACATTCTCGACGTGGACCCATTGCCGGCAAAGTTCGCGAGCTTTGGATGGAATGCCGTGGAAATTGACGGCCACAACTTCGATGAGGTAATTCCCGCTTTGGAAAAGGCGCGGGCGAACACCAACGGTAAACCGGTGGCCATCATTGCCAACACGATTAAAGGCAAAGGCGTCTCGTTTATGGAGAATAATCCCAAGTGGCACGGGGTTGCGCCTAAGCCGGAAGAAGTTGCAGCGGCGGTAAAAGAACTGGAAAGTACGAAGTGAGAAGTATGAAGCGAGAAGTACGAATTTACGATTTCTGATTTTCGATTTACGATTTTTACTGTGAGAGATAATTCTGCATTCTTAAATCGTAATTCGTCAATCGTAATTCCCACTTTGTATTGGCAACCTGGCTCGAATCTTGCGATAAATTTTGAGCATTACTTAACTTAAGAAAAATGCACATGGCGACTACTCCGACAAAACCGAAATTCGAATTGAAGATGGGAGCAGCCACGCGCGAGGCCTACGGGCAGGCGCTGGTCGAGCTGGGCACGAAGGACCCGAACGTAGTGGTTCTGGATGCCGATCTGGCAAAATCAACCTTCAGCGCCAAGTTCCAGGAGAAGTTCCCTGAGCGCTTCTTCACCTGCGGCATTGCCGAGGCCAACATGGTGAGCATTTCGAGCGGCCTGGCGCTGTGCGGCAAGCTGACCTTTGCTTCTTCATTCGCAGTTTTTCTCTGCGACAAAGGCTACGACCAGATGCGCACCTGCGTTGCCTACCCTCGCGTGAACGCCAAGTTCTGCGGCTCACATGGCGGCATCTCCATCGGCGAAGATGGACCGAGCCAGCAATCGGTAGAAGACATTGCCCTCATGTGCGGATTGGCTGGGTTCACAGTCCTGGTTCCCTCCGATGAATTCTGTGCGCGCGCCCTGGTGCATCGCATGGCGGAGCACGTGGGACCTGTCTACATGCGCACGGCGCGTGCAAAGAGTCCCATCATCTATTCAGCCGCTGATACCTTTGAGATTGGCAAGGCGAAAGTTCACGGCGATGGCCGTGATGTGGCCATTGTCGCCTGTGGCCTTGAGGTTGGCTATGCCTTGCACGCGCAGGCGCAACTGGAAGAAGAGGGCATTCACGCCCGCGTAATTGACATGCACACCATCAAGCCGATGGATGACGACGCCGTCGCCAAGGCCGCGCAGGAGTGCGGCGCGATTGTCACTGCGGAAGAGCACCTGCTTGATGGCGGATTGGGCGCGCACGTGGCGCAGTCTGTAGCCAAGTCCAAGCCCGTGCCCATGGAGTTTGTCGGCATCCAGGACACCTACGCCGAATCGGGCACGCCCGACCAGCTTATGGAAAAGTACGGACTTACGGCGCCTCACATCGTGAAAGCTGTCCACGCCGTTCTAAAGCGGAAGAGCTAGATTTCTGATTTACGATTTTCGATTTACAGAAACGTGGTTGAATAAATGCTTAACAGAGCCAATTTATAAATTAAGACTACAGAAATCGTAAATCACAAAATCGTAATTCGTAAATCGTCCTTCCCATGCCTCGCTACGACTACCGCCAACTCGGACCAACGCCTGCAGCCGAAAAAACATTTCTTGGCTGGATTGAGTCGCTCGACCGCGAGTTTGCGAACCGCGATCCCGAGCACCGCAGTCTGGCGGTCCGCAACGCTCTGCACGAGTTGTATCTCGGCCGCGGCTACGAAGAGCCCAAGCTCACCGAAACCCTGACGCAGCAGGCATTGGTGCATTCTTTTGATCCGCGCAACGCCACGCTTGAACCCGAATACTACGGCGACGTGGACCCGGCAAAATACGCCGAGCGCAAACCGCTGATCTGGTTCTGGATGATGTATGACCGCTCGCCCGTCGGGCTGAACCACTGGCTGGGCTTCCGCGTCCGCGCTATGCTGGCGCGGCACATCTTCAAATATTGCGGTAAGAACGTAAAAATCTTCCACGGTGTCGAAATCTCCTATGGCTATAACCTGACGGTGGAAGACAACTGCACCATTCACAAATACGTTCTGCTCGATGACCGCGGTGAAATTATTCTCCATGAGGGCAGCTCGGTCTCCGATTACGCCAACGTGTACTCGCACGAGCATGACCTCAACGACGGCATGATCGTCACCAACGTTGCCACCGAGATCGGTCCTAAGGCACGCATCACCTACCACGGCACCGTGCTCAGCGGCGTAAAGATCGGCGAGCATGGCATGCTGGGCGCGATGGGCGTGGCCACAAAAGATATTGAGCCCTATCACATCAAGGGTGGCATTCCTGCCAGGACGCTAAAGGTTAAAACCATTGCTCCTCCTGGCCAGCCCCCATCCCCTGAGAAAAAGTAGGACGCATTGGCATTGTTGGCGTCTTTTTTGAGCAATCGGCGTTGATCCGCGTTCATCCGCGGCGAAAAGATTTGAAACTCGAAACTTGAAACTGTCGCCGTGTTACCATCGTAAAAACCTTCGTCTCCAGAGAGTTGAATGTCACCTGAAGCAACGTCCATACAAAAACCGCGCGTGCTGAGCGGCATGCGCCCCACCGGCAAACTTCATCTGGGAAATTACGTAGGCGCCCTGGAAAACTGGGTGAAGCTGCAGGAGGGTGGTAAGTACGCCTGTTATTTCTTCATTGCCGACTGGCATGCGCTGACCACCGACTACGCCGATACATCACAGATCAAGCAGAATTGCGTAGAGATCCTGCTCGATTGGCTCGCCGCCGGGCTCGATCCGGAGCGCTCGACCATCTTTATTCAGTCCCATGTGCCGCAGCACGCCGAGCTTCATCTTTTGCTTTCCATGATCACCCCGCTGGGCTGGCTCGAGCGTGTGCCCTCGTACAAAGAGCAACAACAGAATCTGGGCAACAAAGACCTCAACACCTACGGCTTCCTGGGCTATCCCCTGCTGATGGCGTCCGATATTCTGATGTACCAGGCCGACGTTGTTCCCGTAGGCGACGACCAGGTAGCACACATTGAGCTGACCCGCGAGGTCGCGCGGCGGTTCAATCAGTTTTATCCGGGAGACGACAAGTTTGTTTTTCCTGAACCGCAGCCGCTGCTCACGCCTTCGCCAAAGCTGCCGGGCACCGATGGCCGCAAGATGTCGAAATCGTACGGCAACACCATCCTGCTGACTGATCCCGAGCCGGTGGTCCGGCAAAAGCTAAAACCCATGGTCACCGATCCGGCGCGGGTGCGGCGCACTGATCCGGGCAATCCTGATGTGTGTCCGGTGGGCGACTTGCACAAAATCTTCAGCAGCGCCGAAACCCTGGATAAGGTAAACACCGGCTGCCGCACCGCCGGCATTGGATGTATTGAATGTAAAAGCTGGGCCGCCGACGCCATTGTGGCAAAGCTTGCGCCCATGCAGGAGCGGCGGCAAAAATATGAACAGAATCCACGGCTGGCTTGGGATATTCTTGATACAGGCTCAGCCAAGGCCCAGAGGGCAGCCGAGGCCACCATGCAGGAGGCCCGAGCAGCCATGCAGATGTCGAAGGAATTTGAATGATCTGCTTTGGCTGAATGCTGAGTGCTGATTACTGATTGCTTAAAATGACTGACGTCGTTCCACAACCCGGTTCGAGCGCTGCTGCTGGCAAACCATCCGTAAACAATTCGGTGGTGGCTCAGCGTGTCAGCGACTTCCCTTTTGCGGTCAGCGTCTCGCAGGTTTATGAAGGGCCGCTGGACCTTTTGCTTGACCTGATCCGCAAGCAGGATATTGATATCTACGACATCCCCATCGCCCGCATCACGGCGCAGTTCCTCGCCTATGTGGAGCGCATGAAGCAGTTGGATGTGGATATCGCCGCTGAATTTATTTATACGGCGTCAATGCTCATCCACATCAAGTCGAAGATGCTGCTGCCGCGCGATCCGGATGCGCCCGCCGACCAGATGGAAGATCCGCGTGAAGAGCTGGTGCAACGCTTGCTGGAGCATGAAAAATTCAAAAATGCCGCGCAGATGTTACTGCAAAAACAGCAAATCGAAAATGCGGTGTGGTCGAACCCGGCGCTGCGGGAATTCAAGGACGCCGAGGGCACCGAGCCGGAGCTGGCTGCCGATGTTGTAGACCTGGTGCGCACCTTCCAACAAATATTGGCCCGCGCCCGATCGCGGCCTATGTTGCAGGTGGATGACGAAACCGTCACGGTCTCGCAGATGATTGATTACATGCGTCGGCGGCTGCTTCTGGAAGAGCGCCCCATACGGCTCAAGCAATTGCTGCAGCACACGCAATCGCGCCGCACGCTGGTGTGCGCATTTCTGGCCTTGCTGGAGCTGGTGCGGTTGCAGGCCATCCTGCTGCGGCAGGACCGGGTCTTCGGCGATATCCTGATTAAAAAACATGCCATGTTCGATACCGTCTTCGCCGAGGGAGAATCCGCGGCCGTCAAAGATGATTGGAGATAACCGTTCCGCTCTGCCGAAGGCCGGCGCGAAGCGCCTATAGAAAGCCAAAGACAGAGCTTTTTTATGAATCTAAAGTCCAAAATCGAAGCCATTATTTATGCTGCCGAAGAACCGGTCAGCATTGACCAGATGACTGCCGTTCTCAAAGATGAGTTGGCAGCCGGGGAAGATGCGGGCACGAAGGACGACGCCAAAGAAAAAGTCCGTGCCGCAGTGGAAGAGCTGATCGTTGCTTTTGCCTCCGACGAACGCGGTATCGAAGTCCGCAAAATCGGCGGGGGCTACCGCATGAGCACCAAGCCCGAGCACCACGATGCGGTGCGTGCTTTTGCGAAAAGCCTGAAGCCGCCTATCAGGCTCTCGTTGCCTGCGCTGGAGACGCTGGCCGTGATCGCCTACAAGCAGCCCATCACCGGGCCCGAGATCGCCGAGATTCGCGGCGTTGACACCAGCGGAGTGCTGGCCACGCTCATTGACCGCAAGCTGATCACCACGGCCGGACGCAAGGCCGTAGTCGGCCGTCCGATTCTGTACAAAACTACAAAGGAGTTTCTGCTGCGCTTTGGACTGAGCGAGCTGAACGAACTGCCCAGTGTGGAAGAATTCGAGAAGATCGCTGGTGAATCGTTGCGCCAGCAAGGACTGTTTGCCGAAGTTGCCATCGCTGATGCTACTGGCATCCCTGATGCCGAGCCCGAGCCGGCGCAGGCTGCTGAAAACACGGAAGCCGTAAGCGCTGAAGTTCCCAAAAACGGAGCTCCTGAAATTCAGACTACGGGAGATCGTGCAACATCGGAAGAAGAAGCCAACACTTCGGAACATCTTGGCTAAGAGCCAAATACCAACTGCTAAAATGCGCCGACTAAGGACTGAGGACTGTTTTTCGTGGATCGTTTGCAAAAAATTATCGCTGCTGCCGGTGTGTGCTCACGCCGCAAGGCCGAAGAGCTGATGACCGCCGGCCGGGTGACAGTCAACGGGCAAATCGTTACCGAATTGGGCAGCAAAGCCGACCCGGCGCACGACCATATCAAAGTTGACGGCAAACTGCTTCCAACCGCCCGCAGCGGACAAAAGACGTATCTTCTGCTCCATAAGCCCAAGGGATATGTCACCACTGTCACCGATCCTGAAGGGCGGCCTACGGTGATGGATTTGCTTCGTAAAGCAAAGCCGCCGGTCTCTGAAAGGGTTTATCCTGTCGGCAGGCTGGATTGGGCCAGCGAGGGGTTGCTACTGTTGACCAACGACGGCGATCTGGCCAACCTGCTCACGCGCGCCGCCTCTCACGTTCCTAAAACCTATCTGGTAAAAATCAGCGGAAAGCCACAAGAAGCTGACCTGGCGAAACTACGGAGCGGGGTTTCCATCACGACGGGCGTCGAGGGCAGAAGAGTAAAGACCGCGCCTGCAAAGATTCAACTCGCCCATAATGCTCCTAATCCCTGGTATGAAGTCACGCTCATTGAAGGACGCAACCGCCAGATTCACCGCATGTTCGAGCGCATTGGCCGTCGCGTGGAAAAGATCAAACGCGTGCGTTATGGACCGCTGCAGCTTGATGTAGAGGCGGGGCGCTTCCGTTCGCTGAATGCAGGAGAAGTCGAAAGCTTGCGTCACGCCGTGCGTCAGCAATCCAAACATCAGCAATCCAAACAAAAATAATTTGGCGCACGTGGATTCGCCCTCACGCTCTCGCTTCGGTCTTTTCCACAACGTGAAGTTCCAACATGGGAAGGCGCGCGGCGCCGTAAAGGCCGGCATCGCTGCCCAGCAGGGCTTGCGTGATGATGGTTTTCTTCGAAGCTGGAAGCTCCGGCTTGGGCTCGGTGGCCAGGTAGACGAAAGAACGCTTGCGGACCTCTTCCATCATGGCGGGGGCAAAAGCGTCCCATGCGCTGGCCACACCGCCGCCGATGACATACATAGGCAGATTAAAAATGTTGATCAGGTCGGCGAGCGTAATACCCAAACGATAGCCCACCGTACGAAATATCTCCTGGGCTGCGGCATCGCCCTGCACCGCCATCTGATAGACAACGCGCGAGCTGAATTCGGGCTCTACCTCCATGGCGCGGGCCAACCCTGGGGCCTCTCCCTTGGCAATGGCCTCAACCGCCATGCGCTTGATGGCAGTCGCCGAGGCAAATTGCTCGATGCATCCCCGGCTGCCGCAGCCGCACGGTGGGCCATCGAGCTGCACGGCGATATGTCCTAACTCGCCGGCCATCCCCGTCATGCCGCGCCAGATCCTTCCATTCAAAACCAGCCCGCCTCCCACCCCGGTCCCGAGCGTAATCATGCAAACGCTTTCCACGTCCCGCGCTGCGCCTAGCCACTTTTCGCCCAACGCAGCCACGTTGGCATCATTTTCCAGGATCACATTGGTCTGTAGCCGGCGCTCAATTTCTTCGCGTACGGGATAATCAACCCAATCGGGCAGGTTGGGAGACTTCCGTACGACGCCGGTTTCCATGTCTATGATTCCCGGCACGCCGATGCCAATACCCTCCAACCGGCCCAGAGAAGAAAATTTTACCGAGAGCTGGCGGATGGAGGCGCACATCTCCTCAACAACAAAATCGCGCCCTTTGGCGACCTGCGCGCCGGTAATGATTTTTTGCAGCAGGTTGCCGCCCGAATCTACGGCCGAAATGCGCAGGTTCGTTCCACCCAGATCAACACCAATCGCGTAGGAAGGCATAAACTTTATTAGGATACTTTGTTAAAGACGCGTTGCCTAGTACTCCGTGCTTAAAGCTTCTAGCCACGCCCAAAAACAGCTAGAAGCTAGCAGCTTCGAGCTACTTTTGGCACTTCGGACAATAGTGTGAACTGCGCCCGGCGATGACCACACGCTTGATGGGAGTCTTGCAGACCAGACACGGCTCGCCTTCACGGCCATACACGCGATGCTGTAACTGGAAAAAACCCTCTTCGCCGGAAGCATCCACGTAGTCGGAGACTGAAGAGCCCCCGGCAGCAATCGCCTTACGCAAAATCTTCTGAATGGCAACATGCAGGCGTTGCAGCTCGACTTGGGTCAACTTGCCGGCGCGGCGGCGCGGGCGGACCCCGGCGCGAAAGAGCGACTCATCAGCATAGATATTGCCCACCCCGCGCAACAATTTTTGGTTCAGCAGCGCACTCTTGATGGGCGTGTCACGCTTGCGAAACAAAGCCATGAAGGTGTTGATCTCGACCTCAAGCGGTTCTTTGCCTGTAAATACGCTTCCATTCTGGCCTTCATCTATAGGTTCTACGACAGATAGTCGGCCGAAGCGCCGGGGATCAACGAAACGCAGCTCGCGCCCGGAGGCGAGCTTTGCGATCAGGTGGGTGTGCTTGGCAACTTCCATCTGCGGATCGGCAATCAGCAATCTGCCCGTCATCCCCAGATGAACGATCCAATGCCCGGTAAGGTCTTTGCTCGTTGCCGATTCATTTCCGCGCTGAGAATTTCGGGCCGGCTGAACTTTTTTCGCCATGGGATTCCGGCCGAGATCCAGTACGATGTGCTTGCCAGTACGGTGCACGCGTTCAATGCTGGCGCCTTCCAGCAAGGCAGTGATGGCGCGAGCCGGCGACTTCAGCGGCTCGGGCTTGCTGCCGATCCAGACCGATTCGATCACGTCTCCGGTGACGCGCTTGGCCAAACCGCGAGCGATGGTTTCAACTTCAGGAAGTTCAGGCATGAGAAAACAGTACTCAGTACTCGGTTGTCGGCACTCAGTTATCATTCCAGTCTAGATTTTAACTGAGTACTGGGTACTATTTTTTCTTCGGAGACGTAGTCTCGGCAACGGCGGTGCGCCGGATGGGAACAATTGCCCCACGCGCGGGATCGGGGACCTCCCGGCGGGCCATGACTTCTTTGCCCACGAAATTCACGAACTCATGCATCTGGCGCTGCATCTCTTCCATGCGCTCGCGCATTTGCAGGATGATGGCAATGCCGCTTATGTTGACGCCCAAATCGCGCGCCAGCGAAAGGATGAACTCCAGCCGCTTCAAATCTTCTTCCGTATAAAGGCGGGTGTTGCCCTCGGTGCGCGAAGGTTTGAGCAGGCCCTCCCGCTCATAGAGGCGCAAGGTTTGCGGATGTATCTCATACATTTCGGCCACCGTGCTGATCATGTATGCGCCCTGGGATTTGCGTTTTGCCATAGGTTTTCTAGTAGTATTTGTCTCTCTATATTATGGAGGATGTCGGCCAATCCCCCAAGCGAAATAGAAGGATTGGCAGTGGGCTACTTTAAATCTGGCAGGCAGACAGTCGCCCCGAAGCTAAAGAGAGCGTAGTTGTTTAGCGAAACACCTTTATGGCTTCCATCGAATCGATTCGCGAAAAGATCAGTGCGGTCAGAGAACAAGGCTTTTGCATCCTCAGAAAGCACTTCGCGCCGCTCCTGGTTGAAGCCTGCCGGCAGGCGTTTTGGCCACGTCTGCTCACGCATCTCGACAGCGGCCATGCGTCGAACCGGGGCCCACATCGCCACTTTCTGGCGATGCCTTTCGAGCCACCCATTTTCATCCCACAATTTTTCTTCGACGATGACGTACTGTGTATTGTGCGTGGGCTGATGGATGACCGGGTTGTCGCTGACCAATGGGGCTGCGATGTGCCTCTGCGCGGATCTGGATATCAGGGGGTTCATGTGGACTATCAGCATCCGCTCTTTCCCGAGGTTCCCGATCTCGCGCTCCCCGCATATGCCCTGGTTGTCAGTTTTGGCTTGGTCCGGATCGCGCGGGAGCACGGCCCCATCGAAATTGCGCCAGGCACCCATCGCATGACGAGAATGGACGCGCTTCGGGCGGTCGAGGCCGGCGAGATTGGTATGCAGGCCGTCCCACTGGAGATCGGCGACGTTCTGATTCGCCATCCGTGGGCGCTGCATCGGGGCACACCCAATACGACTGACGTGCCCCGCGCGCTCGCCACGATCCGCTACGTTCGCCGTTGGTATGCAGACGCCAGCCGCGACGTGGAAGACCTTCCACGCGCGACGTGGGAGTCCCTGACCGCCGAGCAACAAGGCATGATGCGCTTTCCCCAGGCAGGCCGGCATTCTCGGGACGCTTAGCCGGGCCTTAAAGTGATATCAAAGAGGCACCAAACCGTTGGATCCGGAAGAATTGTCGCCTATCATTTCCATGACGTGTGCCTGGAGTCCAGAGGTTTGGGTAACGGTAACTTAATAGAAATGTGTTTAGGAGATGTATGTATGAGAAACACTACGAGACACTGCCCAGCTAGTACTGAATATTTTACGAGTATGTTGTTTATTTTCAATGAATTAGCGCCAGGATGGACTATTCAGCAAGTACCCCCACCCCCGCTGCCTGACTCGGGTGGAAACAATGGAAAGAGCTTTAACTGGGGTCGAAGGTTGAAGAAGACATGGAGGTTCAAAATGAAAGTTTCTCGCGCAGCTCTGATGTTGCTTATGGCCGTTACGTCCCTGTTGGCGTCGGCTGCCGATTATCCCGCTCCTCAAGAGGGAGACTTTGTCCTCAAAGATTTTCAGTTCAAGTCGGGCGAGCGCATGCCTGAGGTCAAACTGCATTACTACACCTTGGGCACTCTGCAGAAAGATTCGAGCGGCAGCTCTCGCAATGCGGTGCTCATCCTGCACAGCACGGGAGGGTCGGCACACCAATTTTTAGTGCCTAATTTTGCCGGCGAGTTGTTTGGTCCCGGCCAACTGCTGGACGCAGCAAAATATTTCATCATCATTCCCGACAACATCGGTCATGGAGACTCCAGCAAACCCAGCGACGGCCTGCACATGCGCTTTCCGCACTATGAATACGACGACATGATCGAGCTGCAGTATCGCCTGGTGACGCAGGGGCTGGGTATCCATCATCTGCGCTTGGTGCTGGGGGCTTCCATGGGTTGCATGCACACCTGGTTGTGGGGCGAGCAGCATCCTGATTTCATGGACGCGCTTATGCCGCTGGCCTGCCAGCCGGTTGAAATTGCCGGACGCAATCGCATCATGCGCAAGATGGTCATGGATAGCATCCGCACCTCGCCCGACTGGAACAATGGAGAGTACAAGAACCAGCCCCACGGGCTTGTCGGCGCGCTCGACGTCCTGCTCATCATGGGCAGCAGCGCAGTACAGATGCAGGCAGCCGCTCCCACACGAGAAGAAGCCGACGGCTATCTTCAGCAGGAACTTTCCAAGCGCCTGAAGATCACAGACGCCAATAACATGCTGTACTACTTCGACGCCTCGCGGAACTATAACCCTGAGCCGCAACTGGAAAAAATCACGGCGCCGCTCACCGCCATAAATTCGGCTGATGATGTGATTAATCCGCCGGAGCTCAAGATTGTGGACAAAGATATACTGCGGGTCAAGAATGGAAAATTTTTTCTGCTGCCCATCACCGAGCACACCCGCGGGCACGGCACGCATACCTGGCCGATAAACTGGGAAAACTATCTGGCCGAGCTTCTGGTGAGATCACAGCGTTAACTGGGCGCCGGCCGCAATAAAGAAATTGCGGTAGAGACGTAGCCTGCTACGTCTCTACGACTGAAGCCTAAACTTCGGCCCGCAGGATCTTCCAGAACCTTGAATCGCAAAGCTAAAGGCCAAGAGCTAAGAGCTGAAATTCATCACGAGAACGTCTCCGGCTCTGTGTTCTTGGCAGATGAGATCATCGCACTCCGCAAGAAATAGACCACGAACCCTGCCGCAATGAGCAGACATCCAAACGCCAGCGCATTCATGCCCGCGATGTGCTCGCTCTCACTGCGCACTACAGAAAAGCCAAGCAGCAGCATGGGAAACACGCCCACGGCAAATGCTCCGAACATTCCGCCGGGTACGCGAAACGGACGCGGCAGATCAGGCTCACGCAGGCGCAACGCCGCCAGCGCAGCAAACTCCAGCAACAGGCTCAGGCCATAAATCAAGATATCAATCGTAATCAGCCGCTCGAAGTTAAGCCCAAGGCACGCCGCCCAGGCGACAGCCAGCGTAAGAATCGCCACCCACGGAGCTTTAGTTTTCGGATGCAGTTTGCCAAACACGCGCGGCAACATGCCATCCTGCGCCATGGCCAGGGGCAGGCGCGAGTAGCTCATGACCAAGGAGTTAAACATACCGAAGGCACTCAACATGCCGCCCACCACTAGCACGACGCGCAGCCACGGCCCGACAACCTGCGCCGCCAGCTCAGCCCACGACCCGGTCTCGGCGAAGGCACTGGGCGAGATTCCCGTCAGCGAAACCGCCGCCGTCGGCAAAACATAGCTCAACGCCACGATGCCTACGGTGATCATCATGGCGCGCGAGTAGGTCTTCTGCGGATTATCAACTTCGGCGGCGATGGTTGAGGCGTTATCCCATCCCATGTAATTCCACATGGCTGCCAGAATGCCGGTGATCATGTCCACGTGCGCGGTGGTCTGCACCGTCTGGCCGGTGAACATGCCGTGCTTCCACAGCGCAAAAACTATCAGTACGGCAAACGGCAAGGAGAGCAGTACGAACAGCCAGAGCGAAGTCAGCGCCACCAGGCGGACTCCGGCGATGTTCAGCAACGCGCATACTGTGACGATGGCCAATCCTACCAGCGCGCCATGATGTCCAATGCCAAAATAGGGAAACAGGTGCTTGAGATACAGAACAAAGAGCGTGGGATAAATCGCCATATCGAAGATGCTGGCCACCAGCGAGAGCCATGCCTCCTGGAATCCCCAGCACGGCCCCAGGGCACGGCGCACCCAGACGTAGAATCCGCCCTCTTCCGGCAGCGCGCCGGCGAGTTCGCCGATCATGTAGGCGGTAGGCAGGCTCCAGAGCACCGGCGTGATCAGAAAGATCAGGATGGCGCCCATGTATCCTGCGCCGTGGACGGTGTCTTCAGTTCCGTAGGTGCCACCGGAGACCATGAAGAAGGTCGCGGCCACGAGCGGCCACAAAGTCAGATTTTTATTTTTGGAAGGGGAGGAAAAATTAACGGTTGGGATAAGTTGCTGCTGTACGGCTGTTTTCAATTTCGATGGCTACCTCCTCAGGCGGTCCTTGTTCTCTGGATCAACGAGCGCACGGAACAAGCCCGCAATTGCAATATACAGGCAATCGACAGCAGCGCAAGAAAAAAATTCAGATTTTTCAGATTACCGCTTATTTATCGCCTCGAGGATTCTCTTCCTTGGGCCGAAATTCGAATAAGATTCCTGTTTCCACTTCTACCGCGTTTCCGTCCAGTGTGTAAGGTTTGAAGACCCATTGCATCAGGGCGTCTTCAATGCTTTTCGCCTGTTCGGGAAAGGCGTGGATCATATGCATCTGCTTGACCCTGCCGCTCGTGCCGATGATGACGCGCACCGGTACTGTGGTGAATTTAGGACCGGTCATGGCTGGATCAACTTTATGAAGAACATTTTCGCCCGAGGCATAATTTTTCACGCATATCGGGGCGGTTATTTCCGTGAACTTAATATTGTTCAAATCCTGCACCAGTTTTTTTAACAGTTGCTTATCACCGGTGCTAATTACAAAGCTCACGACATGACAGCGAATATCGGTGGCGAAGTGGGCATGGTAAAGTCCAGCACCTCTGAAATCAAAACGTGCAAAGGGATGGTTGGCAATCCTGACTTCCGTGGGCCCGCTCTCAGCCTTCATGCCGCGATTCAAGTTCTGCTTGATCTCCTGAAGCAGCCCTATGGAGTTGTTGACGGCGTGGGGATAGAAAAAAAGGTCAACCGCAGAAATCAGAATCGTGGCATTGACTACGCCCCGAGGTCCCAATGAACTCAGCACATAATAGCCGGTGTTAGAAGGCGGCGGCTCCTCAAAGCCCTCGCTCCAGTTTTGCGGCAATGGAAAAGTAAAACCAAAATACTTGTTGACGTAAAAACTATCGGTCACGGCCCCGTCTTCGGGCACAGGGGCCTGCTCACCCGCAACGAAACTGTGCGCAACCCGTTCGGCAGTCTTCCTGGAGTCCTGTGCTGAGCCTAACGCGTTGCCGAATGCGACAACAATAAAAATGATGAAGAGAAACTTTGCAGAACCCTTCGAAAAACACCAGGGGGGCGAATCGCAGAAGCCCAGTTTTAACTGAGAATCGAGGACTGAGGATTGACCGCGGTGCTTCATAGGTTCCGCTCCTGCGAACGGAACGCTATCTTATCCCAATCCACGACTCCTGGCTCGGCTGAAAACCCTTACTGGTTGGGCACGGTAACCTGGGCCAGCAATTGCTGATCAAGCTGCTGCAACTCCGGAGGCAGCTTGGCATAGTGTAATGACGTGGCCGTCTCCTGGCCTGAAGTCGTGATGTATTGCACAAACTTTTGCAGCGCCTGCGCCTTGGCCCGGTCTTTCGGTTCTTTGGGAATCAAAAGAAACGTCAGACCACTGATGGGATAAGCATCAGCCGCAGTCGCCGGCGGATCGACGATCAAAGTACGCACATCCTGGGCCAACTCTTTGCTGAAAGCCGCGATTGCCGCCGACGTGGATTCAGCACTTGGGGCAATCCAGTTTCCAGCCTTGTTGCGAATTTGGGCGACGGGGAGGCCGTTCTGTGAAGCGTAGGTCAGCTCCACGTATCCGATGCCGCCTTCGGACTGCTTCACAACTCCGGTGACGCCCTCACTGCCTTTTCCGCCGAAGCCGGTAGGCCAGTTTACTGCCATGCCCTTGCCAACTTTGGAATGCCACTCGGGACTGACCGCATCCAGATAGGAGGTGAAAAGGTTGCTGGTGCCGCTGCCCTCGGAACGATGCGCAACCAGGATGCTGGTACCTGGCAGTTTGACGCCGGCGTTGTCTTTGGCAATTGCAGCGTCGTTCCACTTCTTGATGGTGCCCAGATAAATTCCGGCAAGGGTCGGTCCGCTCAGCTTCAGCGGATCTTTTAAAGAGGGCAGATTGTACGTGATGCACACCGGGCCGGCGCTTTCCGGCAGTTGGATGAGCGGCGGCATGTCCTTGAGCTTTTCATCAGAAAGCGAAGCATCGGTCGCGCCAAAATCCACTAATCCCTTTTTGAGCTGCTCAATGCCAGCTCCGCTTCCAACCGACTGGTAGTTGATGTGGACGTTTTGATTGGTCTGTTGGAAGTCGGCAATCCAGCGGGTCATGATTGGATTTACGAATGAACTGCCCGCTCCAATGATGGTTGCAACCTCGTTCGACGATTGCCCCGAGTTGCAACTGGTGAAAAGGACCAGACTGGAAACCAGGCCAGCCAATAGCAACCTGCGAAATATGCTGATCATAAGATAGCTCCTTGGTTATGCCATGATCACAAAACGAGGTTAAAAGAATGTTAATGCCATAAGCCCTGCAGAAACGGAAATTGCATCACGTGAGCGTCGTGTGCACAAGATAACCCTTCTTGGCGGCGTCTTCACACAAGGCAATCATGGAGACGTGAAAAGCATAGTCTTTGTATTTTTCAGGGTTCGCGTCAATTCGCTGTTTGAGAAGACGCAAGATTTTCAGCATTTCTTCCGGTTTCCGGCAATCCTTGGCCGTGGGCGTCTGGCTGATCTCAGCATAGAGAGCACGATCGAACCAGTCGAACGTAAATACAGCTTCGCCATCGAGGTCGCTTTCTTCCTCGGCAAGATCGATCAACTCCTGCAATAGTTGGGTGTCTACAAACACCCAACGAGCGTCGGCTACAAGCTCGTAGTTTTTGCCGGCTTTCCTTGCGGCATGCATGCCAAAACTCATTTGTATGTCCTCTGGTTCTCAGTTAGACCTGTTTCCACATCTCGGCGCGCGGGTCTTCGGGATTCATCTTCTGCAGTTGCTGCCAGAGCTCGCGGGCTTTGAGGTCGCGGGCCTCAGGAACAACGATTTTGATCTCCACAATCTGGTCGCCGCGCACACCCTCTTTCGTAGCTGAAGGCACACCTTTCTCGCGCAGGCGCAGTTTCTGGCCGCTCTGCGTGCCGGGCGGCACCTTGAGTTGCGCTCGGCCATCAATGGTTGGAACTTCAATCTTCGCTCCCAAGGCGGCTTCAGGGGCAGTCACGGGTACGGCAATGTGAATATCGTCGCTCTCGCGGTGAAATACAGGATGGTCCCCGGCGCGCACAATAATGTAGAGATCTCCCGGCTGGCCGCCGTGCAATCCCGCGTTGCCTTTGCCCGCCAGGCGGATACGCTGGCCATCGCGCGTGCCCGGCTTGATGCGAATTGTGATGGGCTCATTGCGGGTCACGACTCCTTCGCCCTTGCAAACGTTGCACTCCGTGCGGTCATGACCGGAGCCTCCACAGCGCGGACAGGTCACGTTGAACTTCATGCGTCCGCTGGTTTGTGTGATCTGTCCTTTGCCGCCGCACTCCGGGCAGGTGGCGGTGCTTTCCAGGTATCCCCGGCCGCTGCAGTTGCTGCATACATCACGGCGGCTGACGTTCAGACGCAGCTCAGCGCCGCGGATCGCCTGCCAGAAGCCAACGTTAACCTTGTACTCCAGATCAGTGCCGGGCTGCGGGCCGGTGTTAAACGCCACCTCATCGCCTCCGCCGCGCCCGCCAAAAATGTTGCTAAAAATATCGCGGAAGCCTCCGCTACTGCGTCCGCCGCTGCTCCCAGCTCCGCTGGCAAAATCTGAGAAATCAAAGCCGCCAAAATCAAATGGGACCCCTTGCGCCCCACCTCCTGGTGCATCAGAAGCCCGGCCCGAGCCGCCCCCTGATGCACGCCCTCCGCGGGCGTAAGCTTCAGCAGCGGCAGGATCAATGTTGTCGGAATAAAAGCCGAGCTGATCGTAGATTTTGCGCTTTTTGGGATCGCTCAGAACATCGTTGGCTTCGGAAAGTTCTTTGAACTTTTCCTCCGCCTTCTTGTCATTGGGATTGACGTCCGGATGGTACTTACGCGCCAGCTTGCGGAAGGCCTTGCGAATTTCTTCAGCCGAGGCGCTCTTCTTGACGCCAAGCGTACCGTAATAATCTTTGGTTTGAGTGGCCATGAGTACTTACAAAATAATTCTAATTGCTGGTTCTAATTACAGCATACCCTCAGAACACAAAGTACAAGGGGCGCATTGCTGCGCCCCTTAATACAAGCTAACAGCCAAGAGCTAAAAGCTAATAGCTTATTTTTTCTCATCTACATCCACATACTCGGCGTCTATGACTTCGCCTTCTTTCTTTTGACCATCAGGCTTGGCTGCGCCGTCGTCGCCAGGAGCCGGTCCGCCAGCTTGCGCTCCCGCTCCCGAAGGCTGGGCCGATTTGTACATCTGCTCGGCAAGCTTGTGGGAAGCGGCAGTCAGCTTCTCGCGTGCCGAGTTCATGGCTGCGGCATCGCTGCCTTCCAGGGCCTTCTTGGCATCGGCCAGCGCTGACTCGACGTTGGCTTTCTCGTCGCCTGAGATCTTGTCGCCGTGCTCGCGCAGCATCTTTTCGATGTTGTACACCATGCCGTCGAGCTGGTTGCGCGCTTCGATCTCTTCGCGCTTGGCTTTGTCTTCCGCCGCATGCGAGTCGGCTTCCTTGGCCATGCGGTCAACCTCGTCTTTGCTCAGACCGGAAGAAGACGTAATCGTGATCTTCTGGTCCTTGCCGGTTCCGAGGTCCTTGGCCGTAACGTTGAGGATGCCGTTAGCGTCAATATCAAACGTCACCTCAATCTGGGGCATGCCCCGCGGAGCCGGTGGAAGTCCGGTCAGGTGGAACTTGCCCAGCGTGCGATCGTCTCTCGCCAGAGGACGCTCGCCCTGCAACACATGCACCTCGACCGACGGTTGATTATCGGCCGCTGTGGAGAAGGTCTCCGTCTTCTTGGTCGGGATGGTGGTGTTGCGCGGAATCATCTGCGTCGCCACGCCGCCCAGGGTCTCAATCGAGAGCGTCAATGGAGTCACGTCGAGCAGCAGCAGGTCTTTCACATCCCCTGCCAGCACGCCGGCTTGCACCGCCGCACCTACTGCGACTACTTCATCAGGGTTAACGCCTTTGTGCGGCTCTTTGCCGAACAGGTCTTTCACAAGCTGCTGGATGCGAGGCATGCGGGTCTGTCCGCCGACGAGCACGACTTCATCTATGTCTTTCGGCTCGACGCCGGCATCTTTCATCGCCTGCTTGGACGGCCCGACCGAGCGCTGGATGATGTCTTCTACCATCTGCTCGAGCTTGGAGCGGGTGAGCGTCTTGACCAGGTGCTTGGGACCCGAAGCGTCGGCGGTAATAAATGGCAGGTTGATCTCCGTCTGCTGCGTGGTGGAAAGCTCAATCTTGGCCTTTTCCGCCGCGTCGCGCAGACGCTGTAATGCCATCTCGTTGCCCTTGGAGCGCAGGTCGAGTCCTTCATCTTTCTTGAACTCATCGGCCAGCCACTCCACGATGCGGTTATCAATGTTGTCGCCGCCCAGGTGCGTATCGCCGTTGGTGGACTTCACCTCAATCACACCTTCGCCGACCTCGAGAATGGAAATATCAAACGTACCGCCGCCGAAGTCGTAGACCGCGATGGTCTCGTCCTTCTTTTTGTCGAGACCATAAGCCAATGCCGCAGCCGTGGGCTCGTTGACGATGCGCTTTACGTCGAGTCCGGCAATTTTGCCGGCATCTTTGGTCGCCTGACGCTGAGCGTCATTAAAATATGCCGGAACGGTGATCACCGCTTCGGTCACCCCGCCGCCGAGGTAGTCCTCCGCCGCCTTCTTCAGCTTCTGCAGGATCATGGCGGAAATCTCCTGCGGCGTGTGCTGCTTACCCTGCGCCATAACCGCGATGTGATCGCCAGCTTTGACGACCTTGTAGGGCACCATCTTCATCTCTTCCGTTACTTCCTCATAACGACGTCCCATGAAGCGCTTGATGGAATAAATTGTGTTCTCTGGATTGGTAATCGCCTGGCGCTTGGCTACCTGCCCCACCAGACGCTCGCCGGTTTTTGTGAAGGCCACCACGGAAGGCGTAGTCCGGCCTCCTTCTTCGTTTGCAATTACTTTAGGTTCGCCACCCTCCATCACCGCTACCACGGAGTTGGTGGTTCCCAAATCAATACCGATTATCTTGCCCATAGCAAACCTCCTTACTTTTCTAAGTGCTTTTATCTAAGTAACTTGAGCAACTTATCTCAATTTAGTCGAATTGCATGATAATACTTGAGTGACTTACTGTCAATGTTTAGATGTAGGGCTAGACCTGCGGGTTGCAAAAACTGGCGCCCCAAAATACTGGAAGGGTGTTCGCCCCTACGCTGTTTTCAGTCGTATCTTTCGTAAACGATAGATTTTTTGTCCCAGCCAAACTCTTCCTTGAGCAATTTGCGGTTGGCTGAAACCATATTGTTCAAGCCACAGATGTAGGCGTCCATATTGGTGCGGGCTTCGAGAGGGCGTGAGTTCAAGATTGCACGAACCTGGTCCTGGACGTAGCCGCGCGCTCCCTGCCAGCTTTCATCGGCCCGGCTCAGGGTCACTATGTAGTGAAAATTAGGATGCTGCTTTGCCGTCTGCTCGAACAACTCGCGATAATAAACGTGCTTTTCGTAGCGTGTGCCATAGATCAGCCATATCTCGCGGTCGGCGTGGCGCGACTCATCGGCAAAAAGCCACTGCACAAAACCACGCATGGGTGCTATGCCGGTTCCCGTGGCGATCAGTAAAGAATCGCGCAAGGGGTTGCGCAGCACGAATGTCCCATGCGGACCGTGGAACTTCAGCTCTTGCCCTTCGTTCAGATCGCAAAGCATGTTGGAGAAGAAACCGCTCTCTACGCGGTTCAGGCAGAGATCGAACTGATTGTGGCGTGGCGAAGAGGCGATGGAATAGGCGCGCGTCATGTGCTTCCCCTGGTTGTCAGCCAGCATGGAGACAAATTGGCCGGGAGTGAAGTCGAATCGCTCCGCCTCCTTCACCTCGAATTCCAGGTGCTTGGTTTGATCGGAAAGCGAGACCACGCGATTTAAGTGCGCGGTATAAGTTGGGCGTTCGTGCACAGTTATTTCCCTAAATCCTGTCTTAGCTATTTAGATTCTACAGTCGATGGGAAGTATTCAGTTTGTAGCGCGTGCCTGATGCCTGGGCAGATTATCAGCGCATGACACAGCTGGTGAGGGTTGTGCCACCACGCCCTAAATCCTTTTCCTTTCGACGATTTCTGGGTCTGTCCCAACCACCTTCATACTGTCATGTTGAGCGGAGCGCCAAGAGAAAATCTGTAGCCCTCGAGGCGGATGGGCGCGGAGTCGAAACACCCCGAGCATGCTTCCGTCGGAAATGTTGATTCAGGGAATTCTCCCATGAGCGTCCCGGAACCTGCCTCTCATCTCATCTCCATGATGCGGAACAAACCTACAATCGTTGCTCAGCCAACGTGTTTTGGCAAACGCTGCATGGGAGAGAATTCCCTGAAGCAGTGTGGATTGGGGAGAATTCTTCGGGATGTTTCGACTTCGCGCTTAAGATTCTGCGAGATGCCAGGGGATCGTGGCGCTCCGCTCAACATGACAGAGGGGAGGAACATGGCTCGTGGACGCTCTACAGAAACGCTGTTCCCTTGAGGCTTGCCGCGTTAGGCCACACAAGAATGCGGATATTTATTCGACGGTCACCGACTTTGCCAGATTGCGTGGTTGATCTACGTCGCATCCGCGGCGCACGGCAATGTGATAGGCCAAAAGCTGCAGGGGCACAACATCGAGGATGGGCAGAAGCAGCTCCGGCGCCTGGGGCACATAAATGACATGATCGGCCGATTCGCGGATCTCTTCGTCGCCATCGTTGGCCACGGTGATCACCCGGCCGGAGCGCGCTTTAACTTCCTTCATATTGGAAATGGTTTTTTCATAGCGCACCATCGAGCCCGGATCTTTCAAGTCTCGCGTGGCAATAATCACGACCGGCAGGTTTTCATCAATCAAGGCGTTGGGGCCGTGCTTCATCTCTCCGGCAGGAAAGCCCTCAGCGTGAATGTAAGAGATTTCCTTGAGCTTGAGTGCGCCTTCCAGAGCAATAGGATAGTGCACGCCCCGGCCAAGGAAGAGAAAATCCTGTGCGCGGTAGTATTGCTTGGCCAGGTCTTCTAAGTCCTCGTCACGGGTCAATAACGATTCCAGTTTGCCCGGGATGAGGGTCAGTTCCTTGATGTAGTCCTTCGCCTCGGTTGGAGAAAGCGCGCCACGAACCTCAGCGAGATAGAGCGCGAACAGCAACAGCGCGGTGAGTTGTGCCGTGAAGGCCTTGGTAGAGGCCACGCCGATCTCCGGCCCGGCGTGCGTATAGATCGTACCCGAGGCCTCGCGGGCAATCATGGAGCCCACCACATTGCAGATGGCCAGCGTCTTTGAGCCTTTGGCCTTGGCCTCGCGCTGGGCGGCGATGGTGTCTGCTGTTTCGCCGGACTGCGTAATCAGCAGCGTCACCGCTTTCTGCGAGGTGATGGGGTCGCGGTAACGGTATTCGCTGGCGTAATCCACCTCAACCGGCATGCGCGCCAGGCGTTCGATCATGAATTTGCCGATCAATCCGGCGTGCATGCTGGTGCCGCAGGCGGCAATATTGATTTTGTCGGCGGCGCGTAACTCGGCCTCGGTAATTTCCATCTCTTCCAAAAAGATCTTGCCGCTTTCGAGCGAGACCCTTCCCATGGCAGTTTCGCGCACGGCGCGCGGCTGCTCATAGATTTCTTTGAGCATGAAGTGCCGGAAGCCGCCCTTTTCCGCCATGATCGGGTCCCAGGTGATGTGCTGCACCTGGCGTTCGATGGGCCGTCCGTCAAAATCAGAGAGCTTCACGCCTGAAGGAGTAATCACCGCCAGGTCGCCATCGGCGAGAAAGAACAGATCGCGGGTGTGATAGAGGATGGCGGGAACATCAGAGGCGACAAAATATTCGTTTTTCCCCAGTCCGATGACCGCCGGCGGGCCATTGCGCGCGGCCACAATTTTATTGGGCTCCTCTGTGGCGATTACAGCGATTGCGAAAACCCCGCTGAGTTCCTTGACGGTTTTGCGCACGGCTTCTTCCAGGGAGTTATGCGTGCCATTGTTCTTGCTAAAAAAATACTTTTCGATCAGGTGGGCGATAACTTCGGTGTCAGTTTCGGTGACGAACTTGTGCCCCTCTTCGACCAGCTTCTTTTTGAGCGAGAGATAGTTCTCGACGATGCCGTTGTGCACCACGACAACGTGGCCACTACAGTCGCGATGAGGATGGGCGTTCTCTTCGGTCGGGCGTCCGTGCGTTGCCCAGCGGGTATGGCCGATGCCATAGGTGCCATCCAGCGGCTTCAACCGAATGGCCTCTTCCAGGTTGCGCAGCTTGCCTTCGGCGCGGCGGATCTGCAGGCCATCGCCGTTGCCGGCCACAGCGATGCCGGCGGAGTCGTAGCCGCGATATTCCAGCCGCCTCAGCCCGTCAATAATGACGGGGACAACCCGCTTGTTACCTACATATCCGACGATGCCACACATTTTTGACTTTAACCCTTATCTACCCCGGTCAACTGGAACTTAAAGAACCCTTAAATCCTATTAAATGCGAAAATAAGACCGCCTCAGTAATTTACTGTAATCTGTAATCCTGATTTTATCCGCATTCGTTAGCAGAAACTAATCTTCGATGGAATAACGGTATTCTTCGATCACGGGATTGGTCAGCACTTCGCGCGCCATGCGCTCCACTTCAGCCTGGGCCTGCTGCTTGTTCAGGCCGCCATCCAGGGTAATTTCAAAATATTTGCCTTGCCGCAAATCGGCGACCCCCCGGTAGCCGAGCTTGTTCAGCGCGCCGTGAATGGTTTTTCCCTGCGGATCAAGGACGGTCTTTTTCAGCGAGACGTAGACATAAGCTTTCATCGCGATAATGAAATTATACCCTCAGAGCGCAAACAGGCTGGGATTCTTGAGCACAAGGTCCCTAAAAGGATTTAATTTGGGCCCTACGAAGATAGATCTTTGCCGTTTTTTGACAGAGCAGTTCTTCTCTAAAGAAAAAACTGGACAGGAGCACCCTGTCCAGTTCTATTTTCGGAAAGCCTCTTATTCGTTCTCGCGGATATATTTCAAAGTTGCCCGTACTACTTGTTCGAGTGCGGTATAGACCCCCGGCATTGGTTTAGTGCTTTCGCGCGATTCTTCCGTAGAGTCCAGAAGCGGCGGGTTATTGTTAGCTTTGTTCAGCTTGTAGGCCAACATGACGTCATAGGTGCTGGGTTTCCCCGAGCCTACACCAAAGAAGCCTCCAATTTTTGCGCCGGCAGAGGTGCCTTTGATGCTGGCAATATCCACATAAAGAATGTAATCGCAATCTTTAGATTTGGCATCGGCGATCAGCTCGGCTGGCGTATTGCCATCTACTGGAACGGGATCGAGTTGGGCGTTTTTGAGCTGCAGGATGAGGTAATCGCGCATTTGACCCAGTTTTTGCGAGCTGTCATTTTTGATAAGCGGTACTCCGACGCGAGTTATGCCCGGCTTCTTACGTGAAATCTTCGTGGGCACTGTTGGGGCGCTCTTCCCTTCTCCTGACTGCATCTGGCCCAACATCTGCCCCGCGGAGATTCCCATGAGGTCGCTGTAATTCCTGGCTTCGGTATAACCTTCGGGGATTTCAAAGAGATCGGGGTCAAGGGTTGCCTTGGAAAGTTCTGTTACTTCAACCGAGGTGGTAAAGCTATTTTTGCCGGTATTGTAGGTTGTGATCAGTTTGAGGGGATACCCTGCATTGGCAAATCCGCTGTTGTGAAAGCGGTATGTATCCTGGCATCCGGCGCGTTCGCCGCCTCCGCCCATGGTCATGTTGTGCACGTGTGTGCGGCACACCAGTGTGGGTGAGAGATCGGCATACCATCCGTCGTTTTCGAGTTTGAAATCTCCTTTGGCACAGGCGTCAGGGCTGGCATCCATGCTCATGCTGCTGGTGACATGGCGGGCGGTATAGCCAAACATCTTCTTGCGCTCCCCGGTATCGCTCGAGGAGAGATTCATGGTTACGACTCCGCCATGACGCGATTCGCCCTGATCTTTGTTCTTGCCTTTGGTTTTGCCTTTAGCCGGTTGGCTCTCGCTGGTTTGTGCCGGAGGAGTGCTTGCCGCCTCGGAGCCCGCTTCGGTTTCTAAAGGACTAATGATGTAGGTCTTGTTCGCGGGGTTGAGCTGGATGTAGCGGTTCTTATCGCACTGCAGGATGCTGATGATGTTGACATTCATGCCCATCATCGCGCCCATCTCCGTGCGTTCGCGCGGGCCTTTAATATAAACCGTGTCTTCGCTGGCATGGCCCATGGTTTCACGCTTGGTCTTGATCTTGACATCGGCGGAAAGAGGCATCGCCATCCATGCCGCCAGCGCACATACGATCAGTCGTTGAAAAATGCTCTTTGCCATACGTCTCCTCGTCAATGCTTGCAGGATGATCTTGCTCATGCCACAACGGTTTTTGCCGGAAAACGATTTCTCAGGGCGGTTACGAAGATAGTGTCCGCCTTGCGGGAAAACGTTTCAAGCGGAGAGAAGCCGCGCTTCCACGCCAGGTAAAACGTCACCGCCAAAGCTGCGATCGTGATCACGAAATTGGGCCACGCATTCAATGCCCACTGACCGTGCCAGCTCCACTGCCAGGCCTGCGAAAAAGGCGCAAGATACGGGATGGGCCACTGCTCACCATCCGGTCCCCGGGCTCCCACCAGGTCGCAAAGCAAGTGCAGATGAAAACTCAGGAAGACCAGCAGAGCGGCCTTCAGTTTTACGCCCTGGCTTGCAATCAGGTATCCGGCTGCAGTCACCACCAGCGCAAAGCCGAGATTGTGTCCCAGCGTGTGATGGTATTCGCTAAACCAATGCAAGGGATGGGCCGAGTTGCGGGTCAACCATTCCGGCACAATTCCGAGCCCATCCAGATCGGGAGCCACACCGGCCAGCGTCACCAGCGCGCGTTCTTTGCGTTCGAGCTTCGCCGAATTGGCTACCATCCAGCTAACCAGAAAATGCGTAACTGGACTCAAATCCGTCTCCCAGTCCTAATCAATCTACGTATTCCGCGGTCGCTCAGATTTCCACCAATACGTCATCGCCATCTACCTTAATGGGATACACCGCAACCTTGGCAGCGGGATTGTGCGATGCCGCGCCGGTCTTGAGATCGTATTCCCAGCCATGCCAGGGACAGATGACCTTTCCGCCGTCTATCATGCCCTGTCCTAACGGGCCGCCCCGATGGAGGCAGACGTTATCCATCGCCGACAAAGTCCCATCAACATTGGCGACGCAAATCATCTTGTCGCCGCAAGGGAATTCGCGGGCCTCCCCGGCAGGCGGCAAATCACTCTTGGCAGCTATTTTGACAAAATTGCCCATAAGTCCTCATAAACATAGGGGTTGAGATAAACTTCGTGGGGAGATTGTATCCTGCAAAGCGGCTTTTGGCGTCTTCTATAATGTAGGGAGCCTGAGTCATGCCAGAAGTCAACCAGCCCAACGCGAAGCCTCGTCCCGGCGTGCTGATCGCGCTGATCATTGGCGTAGCCGTGCTCTTCACCATGGTTTTATGGCAGGTGTCGTTCAGGGTAGGCTTCGATCCCCGCACCACGAATCAGACTCTGATTCTTGTTGCTCTTTCGGCTCTTATCTTTCTGTTATTCGTTGCTCTGACTTTTGTTTTGTTGCGTAACCTGCTGAAGCTGTATGCCGAGCGGCGCGTCGGCGTGCTGGGATCCAAGTTCCGCAGCCGCATGGTGGTAGGCGCGCTGATTCTTTCTGTCATCCCTGTTTTTGTTTTGTTCCTCTTCGCCTACGGACTGATGAACCGTTCGATTGAGCGCTGGTTCTCGCGGCCGGTCGAGGATTTGCTGGAAGATTCAAGCCAGGTTACGGGACTGCTCTCGCATTACGCCATCGAAAATGCCAATGTGGAAGCGGAAGCCATTGCTGACATACCGGAGACCCAGCGCTCCTTTAATTCTTCAACGCTGGTGGATGAGTTCCGCGCACGTCAAAAAACCCTGCAAGGTGGCTTTGCCCTGGCCCTCTCCAACGATTCTCTGGTCGCGGGTTACAACCTTCCGGAGGGCTGGGGGGATTTGCGTAAGAAAATTCCCCTTGCCAGCCCGACCGGACCGCAGAACGCTGCGCCTTTCAACTTGAATGGACGCGACTACATCATGGGCGTAGCACATGTGAGAAACAATTCAAACAATCTGATCCTGGTGGCCATCCCTCTGCCGCCCGGATTCCGGCAGACCATAAACCATATTGAAGTGGCTGATAACACCTACCGTGAACTGAGCAAGCAGTCGAAAATACTCCGCAGCACCTACACCGGGCTGCTGCTGCTGATCACCATGATCGTGCTCTTTTCTGCCACCTGGCTGGCGCTGTTTTTATCGAAGCTGGTGACGCGCCCGGTGGCAGCGCTGGCCACAGCTACACAAGAGATTTCCCGCGGGCATCTCGACTACCGGGTTGAAATTCCCGCCATGGATGAACTCGGAGAACTGGTGGCATCGTTCAACGGCATGGCCGCCGAACTGGAAACTTCGCGGCACGCCATTGAAGCTTCCAGCAGCCAGCTCACCAGCGCCAACGTTGAGTTGGAGCAGCGCCGCCGCGATATTGAGACCATTCTGGAAACTATCCCTACAGGCGTGTTGACGCTTGACGCCTCCGGCTGCATCACACGCGCCAATCACGCTCTCACCCGAATGCTGACTGCAGTCATCACAGCCGGCGGCATGCCCAGCTTCCCTCTGGGAGCTGGGCTCGGCAGCCTCTTCCATGAAGATGTCGTTGCCGACCTCGAAACCATGATGCGAAAAGCCGACCGCATGGGATCTGTAACCAGCCAGATGGAAATCCAAGTCCAAGCCTCGCGCACCAGCCTGGATGTAGCCGTCACGGTTGCCGCCTTGCAACATGGCCCACAAAAACTGGGCTACGTGATTGTGTTTGAAGACCTCTCCGATCTGCTGAAGGCGCAGAAGCAGGCTGCCTGGCGCGAGGTGGCGCGCCGCGTGGCCCACGAGATCAAGAATCCTTTGACCCCGATTGCGCTTTCCGCTGAGCGTATCCGCCGGCACCTGGAGCGCGGTAGCCCACCTGATGAAGCCTCGCTGCAGGTCATTGGCACCTGCTCCGCCACGATTGCGGAAGCGGTGGAAACCGTGCGCACGCTGGTGGACGAGTTTTCCGCCATGGCGCGCTTCCCTACCTCGCAGCCGCAGCCTTCCGACATCAACACGATCATTCAAAGTGCGCTCTCCATGTTTAACGGCAGGCTGGAAGGAATCCAGGTGAACACAGACCTGGCACCCGACCTGCCGCCGGTGATGGCCGATCCCAACGCGATGAAGCGCGTGATTGCCAATATCGTGGACAACGCCGCCGACGCCGTGCAGGATTCCCTCGTGCGCGAGGTACATATCTCGACCTCGCTCGTCCAAACCGGAGAGATGGTTGAAATTGTGATTGCCGATACCGGCCACGGCGTAAGCCGGGAGGTGAAGGAAAAATTGTTCCTGCCATATTTCTCCACCAAGAGACGCGGCACTGGACTTGGACTGGCGATCGTAGGACGCATCATGGAAGACCATCACGGCTCGGTGCGGGTGGAAGAAAATTCTCCGCTGGGAGCGCGCTTCATCGTGGAGCTGCCGGTGGCGAATGGCGCACCATCCGGCGCCACCGGGAGGATTGAGCTGCCCGATCATGCATAGCATTCTGATCGTTGACGACGAAAAAGATATCCGCTCATCGCTGAAAGGCGCGCTCGAGGATGAGGGCTACAAGGCCTTAGTCGCGGAGAGCGGCGAGGCCTGCCTGGAGATGATGGAGAAGCACGCCTTCGAGGTTGTGCTGCTCGATGTGTGGCTGCCCGAGATGGATGGCCTCGAGACCCTGCAGAAAGTTCGCACCGTGGATGATCCGCCCGAGGTCATCATGATCTCAGGCCACGGCACGATTGAAACCGCGGTGCGCGCCACCAAGCTGGGCGCATACGACTTCCTGGAAAAGCCGCTGTCGCTCGAAAAAACCCTGATCCTGATCAAGAACGCCATTGACGCCAAACGGCTGCGCGGCGAAAACCGCGACATGAAAAAGCAACTGCAGCCCAAGAGCGAAATCGTAGGGCAAAGCATTCCCATGAAAGCGCTGCGGCAGCAGATTGGCCTGATGGCCCCCACCAACGGACGCGTGCTCATCTATGGCGAATCGGGTACAGGCAAGGAGCTGGTGGCGCTGGCCATCCACGCGCAAAGCCAGCGCAAAGACGCTATGTTCGTCGAGGTCAACTGCGCCGCCATTCCCGAAGACCTGATCGAGAGCGAACTCTTCGGCCACCGCAAGGGCTCCTTCGCCGGCGCACTGGAAGACAAGCAGGGCAAATTCCACAAGGCGGATGGCGGCACTCTCTTTCTGGACGAAGTCGGCGACATGAGCCTGAAGACTCAGGCCAAAGTTCTGCGCACGCTCGATGAACAACGTTTTACCCGCGTAGGGGAAGACGACGCGATTACTGTTGATGCCCGCGTGATTGCCGCCACCAATAAAAACCTGGAAGAAGAAATTTCCAGGGGCAACTTCCGTGAAGACCTTTTTTACCGCCTGAACGTCATTCCTTTTTATGTTCCGCCGCTGCGCGAGCGCCAGGAAGATATCCCGCTGCTGGCGCGCCACTTTTTACGGGAAATTTCCGCCACCTACAGCCGGCGCTCCAAAGATATTACCGACGACGCCGTAGAAGCCCTCATGCGCTACTCCTGGCCGGGCAACGTGCGCGAGCTGCGCAACGTGATCGAGCGCATGATCATTATGAATCCTACCGCGGTAAAAATTGACCGCAAGCACCTGCCACCGCTGGTCTATCGCGACGGCCGACCGAAATCCGCAGCCAAGGAATTTTCGAGTCTCCATCAGGCACGCGCCGCCTATGAGCGCGATTACATCCTGAAGAAACTCGATGAAAACCACGGCAACATCAGCCGTACGGCAGAGGTCCTGGGCCTGGAGCGCAGCCATCTTTATCGCAAGATGAAAGCGCTGGGGATTGCAGTAAAAGAATGAACGTCTGAAGTACGAGACGGGCGAAGACCCAGGCCCTCGCCCGTAAATGATTACGGCTCCAACCTTATAGACGATCCTGATTCGTTTTCGATGGAGAAGTAAACCTCGTGGACCACGATCGCTGCCGGGCTGCTGAAGCTGACATTGTCAAAAATCGAAACCCCAGGCTGGCTGCCAGGATTGAAGAAGCCCGGCGTGCAACCGGAGTTCACAGTTCCGAGGTGGAGTTTATCATTCGTTTGCACGGTACAGGTTATTGAATTGGCGGTTGCCAGGTACTGAATAATGCCTTCTTCGGTGGCAATCTGAGAGCCCCCATCGGTCGCCCGAACCATATAGCGTATGCGTCCGCCCGCAGTGTGGGTCCCAGTAAGGTGGATGGACATCAGGGAAGTAAAACCTGGAGCTGACAGCGTCAATCCTTTGGCCCTGCTGACGATAATGATTCGGTCGGTCAGAAGGTTATCGCTTGTACCCGAAAGATCATTCTGTCCAGCGGTCTGAAAACGCACATTGCCGCTGGCCCCCAACCCGGTGCCGTTCCCGGCGCTAAGCACGACGTCTCCGCCTCTTAGATTCGTGCTTCCAAGGGCAGCAGTGCCGGCTTGCACCGTCAGAATGTTGCCTGCACCCGTCGTCGTTCGTTCCATCGCGATGGTTCGTGCAGCATCTCCTCCCAAGCTCAGATCGAAGCTGGGTGTGAATGTGCCGACGCCCATTTTGTTGCTTGCATCTACGTCGATTCCACTGAAGACCGACCCATTCGCTAACGTGAGGTTCCCGGGATTGGCGATGGTCAAGTTTCCTGTAATCGTCTGGTCAGCGAGAAAGTTGTTGCTGGCGTTGGTCCTGGCCACCGTGCCGTCCACCGCCAGGCCCACAGTTCCGCTTACACCGCCGCCGGTGAGACCATCCCCCGCGGTCACACCAGTGATTGTGCCAATTCCAGGAAAAGTCTGCCCGCCGGCAAAGCTAATAACACCTGTGCCACCGTTGATAGACATGCCGCTAATCACCACATTGCCGCCCACCACAGAGATAGGTGAATTCATCAGGGTAAAAGTGGGTGAGATCACCGGCACATGGTTGGGCGTGGCGCTGGAGCGGAAGATGATTTGATAAAGCACCGGCCCATCCGGCTGCTTCGCGTTGGGTGATGTGCGCTTCCAGACCAAATCTTTTGACGGACGTAATCCGGCAACCATGAAGGGTTTGGTAGCCTGTGCAATTAAGAGTGAAGAAAAGACAGGAACCAGGATAAACACAACAACGCCTAATTTTCGAAAGTCCACAGAATTTAAGGTCCTCACTTGGGTATTTTTGGGGAGATGGCGAATTATACTCGTAAATCTAGCGGCGAGTGTAATTATTCGATGAATTACAAGCTGAGCAGAAGAGATCATTACTTGCTTTAATTTCAAACTGGTTATTGCCGTAGCCGGTGTGGGACCAAGTTCTCAAAATTAGCGAAATCGTGTGGCACAGCCGTCCCCGGCTGTGTCCCTTGTCGTCAATGAATAGTAGACCCAGACGCCGTGAAAACGCTCGAGTACTACTCCCCCACCCCCATTGCTCAGAGTTGATAAGTCACTACGCTTCAATGACATACGGAGAGGGCGGAGTAGTTCAAAAACAGCTCCAAGTTGAGCCGTTTTCGCGGCCTTCGGCTCCGCTCAGGGCAGGCTAAGACCGAGCCGCGAGGCGAAATCCTGAGCGCAGTCGAAGGATCACTGATCAAAGGGCTGAGGATGCTAACAATCAGGCGGTGAACGACCACTGCCGTGGGCTGATTGACGGACCGAAGATTGATAGATTAAGACCAAACACAGGTCCGGTGGGAACGGTTGTAACCATAACGGGCCGCAACTTTGGCACACCACCACAGGGCACCACGGTCGCCGGTACGGTCGTGTTTAATGGGAATGCGCAAGCAACTCCCACAAGTTGGGCCGATAACCAGATAGTAGTAACCGTGCCAGCGGGCGCGACCACCGGTGATGTAGTCTTGAATGTAGCTGAGAAAACGGACAATAAGCGCTTTACCATACGATAGAAACAGTCCAGGAGTAATGTAATGAATAAAATACTAAGCATAGTGATGCTGATTGGGTTGCTTTCGTTAGGTTGTGTTTGGGCACAGCAAAGTGGGACTGTCGACGATAAGGACATCAAGGTGGTCTCGTTTGAGAAAATGAAATATCCCGTGATGAGCTCGGCGCGCATACATGGCCTCGTTGTAGTGCAGGTGAGGCTTGATGATGAGGGCAAAGTCGTAGACGCTACGGCGATATCAGGGAATGAGGTCCTGGTGCCCGATACTCTTGCTAATGTAAAGAAATGGTGCTTCTCTCGCAAATGCGCAAAAGACCGCCGTGGTTGTGTATAACTTCACGCTGGAAGGGGGATGCTACCAACCAGATACGTTTACCCTGGAAGGGCGCAACCTTGCCGTCGTCGTGGCCCACGGCTTTATGATAAATAAATGAAGCTGTATCAGACTACACATACATACACCTCAGATCTAATAGTGATATCACCCTGGTATCAAAACCTTGCTTCCTTGGAAACTGCAGGCCATCATTGTGCTAGACGTGTGTTTACGTATGCATTCAAGAATGCGGGGCTTTGGCCCTTGAAGTTCTTTGAAAACTCATTTGCGATATGGGATTCTAGCCCCGAGGAACTGAGGACTAGCCCAGCAAGTCCCCACCCCGACCTCGACTTTCCCCGCCAAATACGCGGCGATTAGCGTTGTTTTTAGGGCTCCACCCATTTGCAGCAAGTACCCCATCGCCCAAGACTTGAGCGGCCAAAGTGATCGCGCCTCACCTGAGAACTGAGAACCGAGAACTGCTGCAGCAAGTCCCCCGCTTCAGCTCGATTTTCGCCAGCAATGACGCGGGTCAGAGGCGATTTTTGGGCTTCAAATCACTTGCGTGCAAGTGGGGTGGGGGCATCTCCCAAAATACCTTTCAGGCCGGCTTCAGGCCAGGGCTTTACTTTATTCGAGCGCCTGTATGATTCTATACACTGTCTGCTTGGAGCAAGAAAGCGCATGTTGCTATCTGAGGTGTCGAAGATCGGCGGACTCGATGTCATTCGAGACGCGCCCTTTCAGACACTTGGTTTTCTCTCAAACCCTGAGCCCGGGATGCTGGTGTTTGTAGAAGACGAACGTTGCCTGGCCCTGCTGGAGCGCACCCCGGAGGCTGTGTGTGTGATCACGACAGCAGAGTTGGCGCATCGTGCGGTCCGTTGTGCCGGATGCGCAACCAGCGCATCGCCTCGACGTTCTTTTCATCTGGTCCACTCCCACCTGGCAAACTGCGGGTTCTATTGGAGCGATTTTAAGAGCGCGATCCACCCCAGCGCCCGTATTCATCCGCGCGCCTACATCGCAGAGAAGAACGTACGGATTGGCCCTGGGACGCAGATTGGCCCCAACGCGAGCATCATGGAGCGCTCGCTGCTGGGCGCCGACGTCGTGATCGGCCCGGGCGTTGTGATCGGCTCGGTGGGGTTTCAATCTGGCCGCTTCGACGGGAGGCTTGAAGAGATGGTCCACGCGGGGGGCATCACGATAGCCGACCGCGCACACATACTGGCCAACGCCGTGGTAGCCTCGGCGCTGTTCGGCCAACCCACGCAGATTGGCGCAGATGTGCGGATTGGAAACTGCGCCTTCGTCTCGCACAACGTTCGCATCGGCAAAGCGTCGTATATTGGCCACGGCGCGGTGGTGAACGGGAGCGTAAGCGTGGGCGAGGAGGTTTGGGTCGGTCCGGGAGCCAGTCTTGTACATGGCACGCGAATCGGCGATCACGCGCATATCGCCATCGGCAGTGTTGTCATCGGTAATGTAGAACCCGGACAAAAAGTGGCAGGCAACTTCGCAATCGAGCAGACAGCCTTGCTTAAACACCTGGCCTCGATTCGCTAGTCGAGACTATCGCCGACGGAGATTCCCAATCGTTGCGCCATCCCGATGCGCTGCATCTTGCCCGTCGGTCCTTTGGGGATCTCATCGAGGATCAGAATCCGGCGCGGTATTTTGAACTTGGCCAGCCGGTCAGAAGCGAACCTTTTCAGTTCACGCTCGGTGACCTGCTGCCCTTCGCGGGGAACCACGGCGGCATAGACCCGTTCCCCCAACAGGGCAGAATCTACGCCGAAGGCCAGGGCAGTGGCTACGGAAGGATGGTCCGTAAGTACCTGGTCAATTTCTGCCGGAGAGATCTTCTCCCCGCCACAGTTAATGATCTCTTTCAAGCGGCCGGTCAACGTGAGGTATCCCCTGGCATCCATGAAGCCCTGATCACCGGTGCGCAGCCAACCGTTGCAGAAAGCCGCCTGGTTCGCCTCAGCGGGGGCCCAATAACCCGAGGTCACGGACTCTCCGCGGATTGCCACCTCGCCGCGCACGCCGGCGGGCTGCACAGTGCCGGCTTCATCGAGAATGATGGTCTCTGGTCCTGTGGCGGCGCCGACGCTGCCGGGCTCGCGCACCGCGGGAGGAAGAGGATTGGACGTAATCTGGTGGGCTGCCTCGGTCATGCCATAGGCCTCGATGGCCGGGCAGTCGAAGCGCGCCTCAAGCTCTTTCCCGGTGCGCACCGGCAAAGCGGCGGAGCTGGAGCGGACAAAACGCAAACCTGGCTCCCCGGACCGCGATCGCTCGCCCAGGCGCCACAGAATGGCCTGATGCATTGTCGGCACCGCCGTGTACCAGGTGGGGTTCGCCTCGTGAAGCCACCAGGAAAACCGGTAAGCGTTAAATCCTGATGTGCACCAGATCGACGCCCCAGCCGCAATGCTGGAGAGCAGCGCGCCAATAAGCCCATGCACATGGAATAGCGGCATGATGTTGAGACAGCGGTCGTCAGGCGTGAGGCGCAGCGTCTTGCCGATGTTCCGGGCGGAGACGCAAAGATTACTGTGGGTTAGCGGAATGAGTTTTGGGCGGGAGGTTGTGCCCGAACTGTGAAGCAAGAGTGCAACATCGTCGCCCTCTGCCATCCCGGGGAGCGCCGTTGGTCCGCCCGGTCCTGAACTCTCTAATTCGAAGACTCCGGTGACTGCACCCGCCGGACGTTTGAGTGTCAGAATGGGAATATTGAGATCAAGGGCAGCTTTGGCCGCGGCTGGGCAGAATCCCGGCTCGGTCAGCAGCGCGTTGGCCTGCAAGTCAGAGAGAAAGAAGCGGAATTCTGCTGCAGAATACGCGGGATTCAGAGGAGCACAAGTCGCGGCGCTCGAAATACTCAGAAATGCAACTGCCAATTCCGGGCCATTGGGCAACACTACTGCAATGCGATCTTTGCGCCCGATATGATGGCGATTGAGGAAACTTACCGTCTTGCTGACCTGCGCGGCCAACGCACCGAAGGTCAGTACCGAACTCTCTCGCGAAAAGATGGATCCAGAACCGGCGGGAGCAGCCGTGATGAAATCCAGTATGATCATGTATTCTTAATGATGGACGACACTACCAAGAGCGCCCATCATCTCACATTTTTTGCATATCCGAGAGAACGCGCTGCTTCATGCTGAGGTTGGGATTTGAGCGTTCGTTCGTCAGATGCAAAATTGCCAGACTCAGGCCCATTGCGCATTCTATTTACCCTGCCCACCCTGGAGGGCCCGGCCGGGGGCTCGTTGTATGTGCGCGACTTTGCACTGGAGTTACTGAAACAAGGACACCTCCCGGTTGTCTTTGCAACATGTCTGGGCGCACTGGCTGAAACCATGCGCAACCTGACTATCCCGGTCATTGACCGGCTCGACAAGTTGACGGCCACTCCTGACCTGATCCACGGCAATGGCCCTATTGAAACCGTGGCAGCGCTCCTGCATTTTCCCGAGACTCCTGCCATTTTCTCCTGCCACGGATGGAACAGTTCCGATGCAATCCCGCCCAAAATGCCGCACATTGTCTATTACATCGCTGTGGATGAAACCTGCCGTGACCGATTGGTATGTCACGAAGGAATTCCTGAAGAAAAAGTCCGCGTGCACTTCAACCCGGTAGATCTGCGCCGCTTTCTTCCCCGCTCGCCGCTTCCCGCACGTCCACAACGGGCGTTGGTCTTCAGCAACAGTGCCACAGAATTCAATTATGTCCCGGCCATACGCCAGGCATGCGCCGGGCTGGGAATCACGTTAGACGTCGTCGGCGAGCAAGCCAATCGCGTATCGGCCGAACCGGAAAAAATCCTCAGCGGTTATGACCTCGTATTTGCAAAGGCGCGCTGCGCGCTGGAAGCGCTCGCTATCGGAAATGCCGTGATTGTCTGCGATGTAACCGGACTCGCATCTCTGGTAACAACCAGCAATCTCGATAGTCTCCGCAATAAAAACTTCGGCTGGCGGGCCCAGCAGAATCCGATCACTCCGGAATCCATCGCCAGAGAGATCACCAAATATGACGCCGAGGACGCAGCTCGTGTTTCAGAATGGGTGCGGGCCAGAGCATCTCTCGGCCAGGCCACGGAGTCTTTGGTTGCCATCTATCGGGAAGCTATCCGGGATTTTCGTGCTGTGCTTCCGCCGTCATGGGAGCGTGAGCGTAAAGCCACAGCCGACTTCTTGCAGGACATCGCGCCTTTTTCCAATACCTTCTACCTGCCAGAACAGCTCCGGTCCGCCAGGCGTGAAGCCCTCTTCATGCGCCAAACGGTCGAGTGCCTGGCGCCGTTGATGAAAATGGACCGGCTTGAACCTGAGGAACGCCAGCAAATCAAGCTACTCCACCTGGCGGCTCCTCCCACAGTTTTTGCGGGAGAGGTTTTCAAGGCAATTTTGGAATTGCAGAATACCTCTTCGCGCCTGCTGGCAAGTTTCCCCCCGCATCCTGTACATCTTTCATATCACTGGTTGAATGCTGACCGGTCGGAGCTACCTCACACTGAGGGATTGCGGACACATCTTTCTCCCCCACTGCCTCCCAAGGGTGAGTATCGGTATGCTGTAACCGTCCGGGCACCCGAAGAGCCGGGATGTTACTTCCTTCGGGTTACTCTGGTGCAGGAGCAGGTAGCCTGGTTCGATGACGCAGAGCGCGGTGGCTTTTTGGATACAGACGTCACGGTGAACTGAGTTGCCCGCCCCTTACGGCTCCCGCTCTTTCGTCGTCAAATCCTCCAACTGCCTGCGCCAGTCCAACCCCTCAACAAACTCGCGCGAGTCGCGCCAGCCGGAGCGGACTTTGACGAACAGTTCCAGGAAGACCTTGGTTCCCAATCTTTTCTCTATCTCGAAGCGTGCGGCGCTGCCGATTTTCTTCAGCATCAGTCCGCCCTTGCCGATCATGATGCCCTTCTGTCCTTCACGCTCGCAGAAAATGGTGGCGGCAATGCGGGTAACGTTGGGTTTTTCTTCAAACTGTTCAATCACCACCGTGCTGGCGTAGGGGACCTCTTCACCGGTGAGCTGCAAAATCTTTTCCCGGATCAGCTCGGCGACCAGGAAGCGTTCGGGTTGGTCGGTGATCTGGTCTTTAGGAAAATAGCGCGGGCCTTCGGGCAGAGCGTTCACTACTTTTTCAAGCAGCACATCGAGCCCTTCTTTCTTAAGCGCGGAGATGGGAATGACCTCGCGGAAGTTGTGCAACCCCGAATAGCTGGCGATGATGGGCAGCAGCTTGCTTTTTTCCAGCCGGTCAATTTTGTTGAGCAGCAAAAATGTATCTACGCCGGCCTTCTTGATCATCTCCAGGGCAAACTGGTCGCCGGTGCCGAATTTTTCGGTGACATCCACCAGCAGCAGGAACAGGTCGCAGCCTTCGAGCCCGGCGCGGACTTCCTGCATCATCTTGCGATTGAGCGAAGTGTCGGGTTTGTGAATGCCGGGCGTATCGATGAAGACGATCTGTCCGGCGGGGCTTGCTTGTTGTTTTGCCTGCCCTTTTATTCCCTGCGCTTTCTTTGCCTCCACGTTCACAATGCCCAAGATGCGGTTGCGCGTGGTTTGCGGCTTGTGGGTGACGATGGCGACCTTTTCGCCCACCAGCGCGTTCAACAGGGTTGACTTGCCCGCGTTGGGGCGGCCGAGGATGCAGACGAAACCGGAGCGAAGTCCCATGCGTCTCAGGCCCTCAACTGTTCGGGCTGGTGGGTGGGATGCGTGCTGATGCGCAAGCGCTCGATGCGCCGGTCGGTGGATTGCAGAATTTCAAAGCGCAGACCATCTTGATCTACGACCTCGCCCTGGTTGGGGATGCGTCCCAAAGCTTCGCTGACCAGGCCGGCAACTGTAGTCGCCTCGTGGCCCTCGGGACGCACATCGAACAGCTCGGTGAGGCGGTCAACATCCATGTTTCCGGGCACCACGTAAGAAGTTTCGCTTTCGCGCACAATGTCGCTCTTTTCTTCATGCTCATTACGGATTTCACCGACAATCTCTTCCAGCAGGTCCTTGATTGTCACCACGCCGGCGACGCCGCCGTATTCATCTACTACGATGGCCATATGAATTTTTCCGCCCTGCATCTCACGCAGCAACGTCGTGACCTGCTGCGATTCCGGGACAAAGTACGCCGGCTTCATCAGTTCACCCACACGGCGGGTGCGGGCTTCGGTATCGGCAACCTGGATCACATCATGCGAGAAGACAATGCCTTTTATGTTATCAATGGTGCCTTCGTACACTGGGAAACGCGAATAGGGCTTGCCTCGCAAAAGTTCGATGAGCTGCTCCACGGTGGCATCCACGGGAACGGCGGTGATCTCCGGGCGCGGAGTCATGACATCGCGCACAGTCTTGTCGCCGAACTCGACGACGGATTGAATCAGCGCACGGTCGCCTTCCTGCAGAATGCCCTCTTCCTGCCCGGCTTCAATGAGCGCTTCCACAGCTTCGGAGGGACGTTCCGGCTCTTCGGACGCCTGCTCGCGGGAGAGCGATGCCACAGACTCCCCGAATCCCAGTGGGATGGTGATGACCAAGGCCAGATAAACGAGTAAACGCAAAATCCACGTCGAGCGGACCAGCCACTGACCCTTAGTCCGCGTGAACAGGATGAAGGGCAGCAGACGGTTGAAGATCACGATAATCAACAACAGCCCAATGCCTGCGGTCAGCATTTCACGCGGATGCGAATCGGTATCGTGCAACACGGCGTAGGCCGAGACAATCCCCAGCGCAGCGGTGGTCAGTTGCGTCAGAACTGAAACCGACGTCGAAACCCGCTCCCGGGCCATTCCCAGTTTGGGCTCAACTTGCTGTTCGTAGACGTCAATGTTCTCCTGAAATTCACGAGAGAGAAATTTGCCCATCTCGGCGTACATGCGCTCCACGTAGGAGGTGAGCAGCAGGATGCCGACCAGCACAGCAATCGTAATGGGAATTCCAATGCCTATCATGATTGCCTTGTGCGCGCCGTCGTGACACGACGCGAAATGCGATGGGCTGAATTCTTTGTGCTTCCGCTCCGCCGGATCAAACCTGCGGTGAGGCCCAACTTTTGCCGCAAGCGTTCTTCTTTGCGCGCCATCTCTCCGCCGTCGGTCTCGTGATCGTAGCCTGCAAGATGCAACATGCCGTGCAACATCAGCACCTTCAGTTCCTGAGCGAGAGAGTGTCCCAGGGCCTGCGCCTGTTGCGCGGCAATTTCAGCGGAGATAGCGATATCGCCGGCGTATCCTCCGGCCAAGGCAGGAGGAAATGAAAGCACGTCGGTAGCTTTATCTTTTTTCCGGAATTGCCGGTTGAGCGTGCGCAAGGCCCGATTGGAAGTGATCAGGATGTGAACATCACCCTGCAATCCGGCCGCGCGCCGGGCAAGGCGAGCAAACTGCTCCAGCGCCCGGAGGGACACACCCTGGAGGCTTCCGCTCGGTTTTGCGCCGTTCAGTTTTGGGATGTTCATTTTGGGGACGTTCATTTTGAGATCTAGCACGATCAAAGCCTGCTCCTAATAGACTCAGCTCGTAAATAAGAAGTGGGAGGGCATGATGCCCTCCCACCACAATTCCCACCGAATTTAGTTTTCGAGGCGGCGCTCCTCCGTGGTCGGAGTTTCAGCCGGTTGCGACTCGAGAGAAAGTGATAACTGGTTTTGCGCGGTGCGGACCTTGTGGTCCTCGTAGGCGCGCACGATGCGTTGCACCAGGTGATGGCGTACGACGTCGCTCTCATCGAAGTGTATAAAGGAAATGCCGTTCACGCTTTTGAGCACATCCATGACCTCAAGCAAGCCGCTGCGCCGGGTGTTGGGTAAATCAATTTGCGTGATGTCGCCGGTGATGACGCACTTGGAGTTGAATCCCATGCGCGTAACAAACATCTTCATCTGCTCGGAGGTGGTGTTCTGCGCCTCATCGAGGATGATGAAAGAATCGTTGAGCGTGCGGCCACGCATGAAGGCAATTGGCGCAATCTCAATGACGTTCTTTTCCAAATGGCGGTCAACCTTCTCGGCATCGAGCAAATCGTAGAGCGCGTCGTAGAGCGGACGCAAATAAGGATCAACCTTTTCCTGCAACGTCCCCGGCAAAAAGCCCAGGCGCTCGCCGGCTTCCACAGCCGGACGCGCCAGGATGATGCGGTTCACCTGCTTGGCCACCAGGGCAGAGACCGCCATGGCCACCGCAAGGTAGGTCTTCCCCGTGCCCGCCGGACCAATGCCGAAGACCATGTCATTGTTCTCAATGGCCTCGATGTAACGCTTCTGGTTGACGCTCTTGGGCTGCACACTGCGCTTGCCAACGGCCCGTTGCTTGCCCGCTTCGGCGAGCGCACGCAGGCTGGCGTTCGGATCAGAGATCACGATACGCAGCATGGAACCCAGATCGCCGTTGTAAAACGTAAATCCGTTGCGCTGCAGGTGAGCGTAATCGGCAAACACCTGCTCGGCCCGCGATACATCACCGGGAGCACCTTCAATTTCTATAGAATCGGATTTCAGGTCAATGGAAACGTTCAGGCCTTGTTCGAGCAAGTGCAGATTTTCGTCGCGCGTGCCAAAAAGGGTCTCAATCTTCGGGCTTAGTGCTATGTTTTTCTTCATCTATTCTGTTCTGAGGACCTCCAGGCGTCGCTGACCGGCACAAACACTACAGCCAGCGCGCAAACACACAATTTCTTTTGAAGATTGGGAACGCCGAAAAGTGACCGCTGTGGTTGCAATGCTCGCCACAATGTGGAAGCACACATTCAAGTAAAGCGTACTCCGGTACCAAGTTGGAGTCAATAACAGAAATTACCGGTAGGGCCATTTTGCGCAGCGCTCATTCGTCTAAGTACTTCCTCTGTCAATTAGATGTAGCCTATGCGCGCGAGGCTTAGGTTTTCACAAAAATTTAATTTAGGGTGTCCCGCCAGGCTGCTCACCCGCCGACCTGGCGCAATACTGGAATCATCGAGAGCGAAGCGCGGTCTCGGCCGTCAACCAGCACACGTGCGCCGGGCCGGTCAAAAATGTAACTGGTTCTTGTCACGGGCCCGATCATAGCCAAGCGCGTCCTGCCTACATACTCAAACAGAGCGGCCGTGGGCCGCGCGGCCGCCTTTCGGGATTCTACCGGCAAGACCTGACTTCTGGCCTTTCCACAACAACTCATTGGATCTCCTCCTGTTCGTCTTTCGTGGGCGCTGGCCCCTCGAAGTACTGTGGCACCGGCCTGTGGAAACGCTCTATCAAGATGGCAGCTCCCGACAAGGCAGGCCACAAAAAAAGTCTTTCGCGCCAACTGCTCGCGAGTAACCAGGCAAATGGCGCCGCAATCCACACGCTGAGGCAGTAGAAGCAGTCGAGCATTGCACCTAAAATGCCGGAACCGGCCAGGCGGCGCAGCCGAACGAATATTTCTGCTGGCCCATCCTCGGCATTCAGCAGATGTGTAATGCGCCAAACACCGAAAGCTCCGAGAATAAACCAGTAGAAAGTATTCATTTGGATTCGATGCCGTCGCTCCCCGCACCGCACTTTGGGCTGGTGCGAGGAGCGACGCTTCCGCGATCGAGTTTGCGCTATATCAGGCAGAAGCCTGTTGCCGCCGAAGCGCGATTGTGTGCGCCCCATGCGCTGTTTACGATACTGCGATCAGCCACCACAACTTCGATGACGTAACCGCATGACTGCATGCCCCCGGTATTAAGACTCCATGGGTCTCCGGCAACAGCGGTCTGAACTGAACCCGACGAAGGGCTGATGGGCCCGTTGAAGGGTAACGTTCCAAGACCGTAGGAGCCGAAGTTGAGGTCGCGTGCCACAAAGTTCCCTCCCAGCACCGTGCCAACCGGGAACTTGCCGCAATTTCCACCGCCAGTGGTGATGTTCACCGAGGCGATTGGCGGCGTGTTGTCGAGTTGGATCATGTGCATGTCCGGAATAGCGCCGAGCACAGGAGTCCCCAGGGAATCGGCAAAGATCTCGATCTTGACCTCCCAGAGATCGTCCCCCGAGCTGTTCCAGTTGCCGAGCAGGTTCTCAATGTTATTGATGTACTGCTGGTATGGGAAGAAGCCACCGACGGGATTGCTGATATACGTTGTCCCGTCCCAGCGCGTCAGCATCAGCGGCGTGATCACAGTCTGCCACGATCCACCCACGCTGACATCCCGAACCTGGATGCGGTACCAGTAGCCCGGGAACTCGGGTCCTTGCGCTTCGACAACTCCGCCGAATGGGCAAGCCCGGCCGAGGTCATCGGCGAGCAAATTGTTGCCGGCGAAGCGTGCCAAGGCCGTGGTGAAGCCCGTGGTGGGGTCGATCTGGCTGGTTGGAATGCCGCCCAGAATGCTGATCTTGGGAAGCAGCGGGTTTACAGGTGTACCCGGTTGAATCTGAACATGCGCATCAATCAGGTTTCCCCAGGTATTGAGCTGGTCGGGATCCGTCGTCGAGGGAGGAACAGACCACGAGAGCACCGCACGGACACGTGCGATCTTCGGGGTCTCGCAACCGGCGCGATGCTGGCTCAGATCCACCGGCAGAACAGCCGTATAGCAAAGATCTTCCGGCAATGTGCGCTTGATATCGTGCACCCGTACCGGGACCGTGCCCAAATATGTGTATTGGCATTTGTCGTCCCAGTCCGCCCAGAAAGCAACATACTCGAAACTGCCTGCCGTGCAGAGATCGCCTGAGTAGCCGAACTGCTGCTTAATACTGAAGGTGGCGACGAGGCGTTCAAACCCGGCGCTGCCTTCCAAGCCCAAGCAATCCAGCTGTTCGAAGGCAACATCAGCGTTGATTTGTTCGATGGCTCCGACTAACTGGGCCCAATCAATCTTGAGCGCGGCGAACTCAGCGATCTTGTTCGAGACCGCTTGGCTGCTCACAACTGGAGCGTTCACGATCTTGTGAATCTCCGAGAAACCGAAGCGGTGCGCAGGCACGATCTTTGCTGCTGGACCCTCGCCGTAAAGCTTGGCGAGTTCTTTAAGGCCCAGCGGTCCTGGATCGGGCGAAGGAATCGGCAATTCCGCAATCGCCTTGAATTTCGTAGCGATCGGCGGCAGTTTGACGCTTCCTTCAAAAATATCTTCGATGAGGTCCTGAATCGTGAACGGACCAGGGGCAAGCTGGATATGACAGTCGCGGTGATTCCCCCAGATCGGGTTGAAATTCGGATCCGTGGCAGGCGGGATCGTTTGCCACGACAAAATGGCGCGAACCGTAGGCAGTACGGGATCATCGCAATCCTCGGCATTCGGGGGCGTGTAGGAAATGGAAGCCGAATAACTCAGCGGCTTTTCGGCTTGCTCCGCGCAGTCGTTTGCATCGGGAATGTCGTGAACATTGATAGCAGCGAGGCCAGCATCAACGAAGCCAGCACCGCTGTCTACGAAAAAACGGATGTACTCAAACGAACCCGCTGAGCACTCATCCCCTGAGTAGCCCGTGGGCTGTTTGACCTGGATGATGGCTTCAAGGACGCCCAGGTCCGGATTGTAGCCGACACAAGTCAGCTCCTCGAACACGGTGTCGTTTGACAGTGGGAAAATGGGTTTAAGTTTGCTCTCTGGAAAGTTGCCGAAATAGTTGGGATTCTTCGCAATGAGTTTCGGAAACTGGAGGCGCTCGGCGTGCCCTTTCGGGAGCACAGCCGCCTGATTATTGTGCTTAGCCATGACTATTATTTCTCCTTGGTGTGAACACCCATGCGCGCAGACTTACTCGGGTGGTGGGGAGAGCACTCCGTGAGTCGCAGCCGGTCAAGGTTTCTCGCCAGCCGCGCGAGCGGGATGCTTGATAGTGCTTGACCCCTGCGAACCGTTACACAGAACGTGTGCTGACCCTGACAATGAGAAGATATAAGCAGTTTTCTAATCCCATATCGGGAAGAGTGCAATTGTGGGAATTGTGAGACTTAGTTTGTGTCGCCCGTCAGAATTGCAACTGCAACAGCTCCTTTTTCGGGCGCAAACTTTAGATCCCCTACCTGGATTGCGAGGGACAACGGCGCACACGGAAACGGTGCGCTAGAAGTTAATATGCAAAAGGACCTCAATAGAGGAACTTCACTCCAAACTGGATTACCCGAGGATTACTAATGGTCGAAGTGATCGTGCCGAAAGCAGGATTGCCCAGCACTCCATTGGGTTGACTGAACGCTGGAGTATTTGCCAGGTTAAAGATCTCGGTGCGGAGTTGCAAATCGAGATTTTCTCTGATCTTAGAATTCTTAATGAATGCAATATCTGCATCGCGGTAGGCGGGACCGCGAACCGGGTTGCGCGAACTGTTGCCTAAAGTGAATTGCGGCGCGGTGACGAACGCAGCGGTATTGAAGAACTTAGCTGTTGATCGTTGATCGGAAGAAAGATTAGGGCTGGCGATCACGTTGGGGCGCTGCACTCCGTATCCGGCAAAAGCATTGAAATTGGTCACCTGAGTAATGGGCACTGGCAAGCCTGATTGCAATGTAACAAGCCCTGTGATCTGCCAACCGTTTGCCAGAATTGCCGGGAAGCCCTGGAGATGCACTGGGAGGTCCCATGTATAACAGGCGCTCAACACGTTAGGCATGTCTCCGGTAGAAGAATCACGTTCACGGCGCAGATTAAAGCTGTCTGCCACGGGAAAATTCGCAATGGGGCCGGTGAGCACAGAAGCGTCGAAGACAGACGAGGCTTCGTCAATGAGCTTGGAGTGTGTGTAACTCACCAGGTAAGAAAGACCATGAGAAAGCCGCTGCTCCAGCCTGGCCTCGAAGGCATGATAATGCGTCCCACCGATGTTGTTACGGTAAAAGGACACCTGGGTAAACTCAGGAAACGGCATCAGCAATTGCGCCCGGGTGATGGTGGGCCCGCCCAGCGAAGAGCTGCGTGGAATGATGCCAAAGAACGGATTAGGAACGGTCTGGGTCAAGAACGGTCCAAGAGCGAGCTGACTCGGTTTCAACTGATTGAAATTTACGTCGGGCATGCCAACATGCACAATATGCGAGCCGGCATATCCCACCTGGAAAGAGACATTTTTGAACAACTGGTGTTCGACGGCAAGGTTCCATTGCTGAACGTAACCGGAACCCAGGTTGTGGTTGGCGGTAAATACGCCCTGGCCTAGACCGGCGTCGGGCGTGAGTGGAATAGGCGCAACACTAGGTCCACTGGAGAGGATGAAGGCAGGAGAGACATTATTCAACGTCTTTTGGTTTACGGTCTGCAGAAATGGAAACTGCGGAGTGGTAAAAGGCGTAGTGATTCCGGCTTGCTCGATCCAGACCAGCCCGTAGCCGGAGCGAAGAACCGTCTTCGAATTCAGCAGGAAAGAGAGCCCAACCCTCGGCCCGAAGTTCAGCCAATGCAGTTTGCGCGCGCTGCGAGAGAAACCGTTCTGGCCAAGATAATCAAGTTTTTGAGTCTGAAGGTTGAAAACAGCGCCCTGATTGTCAACTTCAGTGGAAGGAAAGTTCAACGTGTATCGCACCCCAGCGTTGATCGTCAGTCGCCGCGCAACCTTCCAGTCATCCTGAACAAAATACTCTTCAATCTGGGCGCGTGGACGGATGGGTTTGCCTTGAAGGTCAATCTGGAATTGTTGCACCTGGCCGAGCAAAAAGCTTGCCACCGCATTCCCGGTGGATGCCGCTTTTATCGGTGTGGACGGGTCGTTGGTGAAGAGCTGGGTAAACTGGAATGTTCCGGTCGGGTTGGGTGGTTGCAAAATGTCCAGGCGCTCCCAGCGGAAATCAGCGCCAAATTTCAGACTGTGCTTCCCTAGCTGCCAGGAAACGTTGTCCACAAATTCAGTAACGTCGGTACGGGAATTCAGATTGGTGCTGGCAGGAGCGCCTATCTGCTGCATTCCCGATATCTGGAAGACCGGTATAACGTTTTGAAATGCGCTGTTCGCGGGAATACCGGGCAGAGTAAGAGCTTGCGCAATGGGCGCGCTCAGGGTCGCTCCCCGGCGAGTCACGCCCCGCCGGGTATAACCAAAGCGGATTTCGTTCAGAAGGTATCCGTTGAACTCGTGCGTGTAATTGCCCACCACCTGCTGGCCCAGAGCATCGGTTGGACCGGCAACGCCGCTGGTGCCGGCAATGTTCACAATGTTTCCACTGCCATCGGGAAAAGGTGTTGCCGGACTTGCCACATCATGGAAATAAGAATAGCGGCCGAAAACCTGGTTACGTTCGTTGAAATGATGGTCCAGGCGGAGGTCAAACTGATTCTGATTTTCTGCGTCAATGGCAACACGTCTGAAATTATTGGCGGTTCCTGGCAGGTTGGGTAAAGGAAAATGGTTCAGAACGGCCAAGGCTGCCGCATCCATCCGGCCCGTGGGGATAATATCCCCAGAAAACTCTGTGCGATTGAACCCGCCGCTGCCGTTGGGTGTGGTGGTGGCCGGATCAAAGATTTTTTGGCCACTAAAGTTTCCCTGCCGTTGCGCCAGAGTTGGAACAGTGGAAATTCGTGTAACCCCAATGGCCTGCCGGCTGCCCTGGTAGTCGGTAAAGAAGAACGTGCGGGCGTGGAGGATAGGGCCGCCAACCGTGGCCCCAAATTGATTGCGACGGAATTCAGGGTTTCGGCTGCCCGGTGGCGCAAAAAAATCGCGGGCATTAAACATCTCGTTACGAACAAATTCAAAGGCGGTGCCGTGGAACTGGTTCGTTCCGGCTTTGGTGGAAAGGTTGACCACGCCTCCGTTGAACCGGCCAAATTGTGCCGGAACACTGTTGCTTTCAACGCTGAAATCCTGAATGGCATCAATCACGGGGAAAAACACTACTTGGCCTGGCTCAGGCAATAACGAAGTAATACCGTCAAACAAGTACTCATTGGTTCGGGGCCGCCCCCCGTTGATACGGGGTAATACGGTTCCTGGAGGCAACGCCACTCCTGGAGACAGAGTAGCCAGGGTCACAAAAGTACGTCCGTTGAGAGGGATCGCCTCCATCTTTTCGCGTGTAACCACCTGCCGCAGGCTGCCTGATTCGGTTTGTAAAAGAGGAGCATCAGCAGTAACCGTCACCGCCTCGCTCTTAGCGCCTGCTACCAGATGCGGATCTATCACTGCCCGGTCGCCTGTTCTGAGATTGATTCCGGTCTGCTCCAGACGTTTAAACCCATTGGCTTCTACCGCGAGTTTGTAGATACCAGGCCGGAGTTCGCTGAACAAATAGATACCGTCGGCTCCGGAATTGGTAGTCACGTCGATTCCGGTTTCAATTGCCGTAAGAATCACATGGGCATTGGCTACTGCCGCCCCTGATGCGTCCAGAACCCGGCCGGTCAGGTCGGCGCTGCCGGCCTGCGCGAAAGCGACAGATCGCAATCCAACAAGAAAGACAATCAGCAGTACGAAACGTGCGCTCTTCTTCATAGCGTTTTTCATAAAAATAACGGTTTTATACTGTTAAAATCGCTATGTCAAATCGTATATATACGATTTACTACAATTTCCCTTCTATGAAAAACGCCCGTTTATTTGCCGCTGTTTTCGTTCTGCAAGTTATTGCCTTGGCCCAACAAACCAGCTCTCTCCGGCTGGAAATCAATGGTGACGTGGCCAAATCTATCGTGTATGAGGAAGCACAATGGAAACAACTTAGACACATTTCCATATCAGCAACCAATTTGCATGACAAAAAGACCGCTACTTACAGCGGAGTACGATTACTGGATTTGTTGAAAGAAGCGGGAGTGCCGAGTGGAGAGAGTTTGCGGGGCAAAACCTTGGCCTCCTGCATAGTTGTAATCGCTGCCGACGGCTATCAGGTAGTCTTTTCCCTGGCCGAACTGGATGAGAGCATCGGGAATGAACAGGTGCTGGTAGCCGATGCGGAAGATGGCAAACCGTTGTCACCTGAGACAGGACCATTACGGCTCATTGTTCCAGGAGACAAACGCCCAGCCCGCTGGGTGCGGATGGTGAAAACAATCCGCGTAGTCACCAATCCTTCATCAGCATCAGCTCCGTAGATTTGTAGCAGTTCTAATGCTTCTTCATTCAGGCGGCATAAGCGGTTCTGTGGGCGCAATCTGAAGTGTGAAATCAAGCTTGTTCGGCTGCATTCTCAGGATATATACCTTGGCACACTGAGGGCGAAAGCCTTGCCTCGAAACCATCACATCATAGTAATAACCTGCCGGTAGTTTCATCTTGAATTCACCCGATGAGGGACTGGGGTTGATCTTAAAATCTTCGTATTTTGCTTCGATCTTCTTCCCATTCCGAGCAAGCGATCCATCAGCATGAACGATGATTACCGCGTCAATGAGGACTGCGCCTTGTGGGTCCTTGATCTCCCCGGTCAGAATACCCATGCGTTGAGCATAGACCGGCGATATCACTACACAAAGTAGCCCGAGCATAGTTAGAGTTCGCATGAAAACCCCTGATGAAATTTTGTGGCTTTACGCCGAGACCTCCGCGGCATCGGGCAACGAAGCTTGCACCGCGCGTTCCTGCGCCCAGGCTCGCAGCTTATCAATGTCTTCAGCGCGTGTGGCTGAGAGCGGAACGGTAGCAGCCAACTCGTCGAGGATGGTATCGGTAGTCATAAATTTTTTGTCGGCATAGGCGGAGTACATGGCCGATTTGATGGCGGCATCAATCTCCGCTCCGGAATAGCCGTGTGACGCTGCGATCAGCTTAGGCAGGCTGAAATCGGAAACGTTTAATTTGTGCTTGGTCAACTGGACGGTCAAAATCGCCTTACGCTCGGCGGCGTTGGGCAGGTCCACGAAAAAGATCTCATCAAAGCGGCCCTTCCGAATCAGCTCAGGCGGGAGCGCATTGACGTTGTTGCAGGTGGCGGCGACGAAGACCGCGGCTTTGCGGTCCTGCATCCAGGAGAGAAAGGAGCCGAGCAGTCGCGAACTCACGCCTGCGTCTACAGAAGCCGAATCCGGGCCGCTGCCGGCAAAAACTTTTTCCAACTCATCAATCCACAGCACGGCGGGCGCCAACTGTTCGGCAATGGTGAACATCTTGTGGATGTGTTTTTCGGTTTCACCGACGAATTTGTCGTAGATCGCCGAGGTATCAAACTTCACCAGCGGCAGCTTCCACTCGCCGGCGACGGCGCGGGCACACATGCTTTTGCCGCATCCCTGCACCCCCAGAATAATGACTCCGCGCGGCGGTTCAAGGCCTGCAGCACGGGCGCAGTCTTCCCAGGTGCCTGCCCGGCGCCCCAGCCATTTCTTCAGGTTCTCAAGCCCGCCAATCGAAGAGAGGGTTTCTTCTGCGTCAACAAATTCCAGCATGCCGCTGCGCCGCAGCATCTCTTTTTTCGCTTCCAGCACATCAGTCGCAACTTCCGGCGTCAAGGCGTAGCGGCTCACAATCGCATGGGCTACGGCACGCTCGGCTTCCTCCTCCGTCAGGCCGCAGAGGTTGCAGCCCATCGCTTCCATGTCGGCAGGGGAAGTTTTACGTTTGAGGGTGAGCTTTTTGCCCAGCCGCTGAAAAGTTTCTTCCACGATCTGCTTCAAACGGGTGCGGTCAGGCAGGGGCAGGTCGAGGTATTCCGCCTGGGACTGGAGCTCGGGCGGAAGCGCGATCGAAGGGGCGGTAATGACGAGCGTGCAATGCTTGTCAGAAAACTCTTGCGCCACTTCGCGCAGGCGGCGCGCAACCACTGCATCTTCAATGTGACGGTGAAAATCTTTCAAAATGTAAACCGCCGGCAGCGTCAGGGTGAGCAGATGCGCCAGTACGCCGCCGGGTTCCTGGGTGTTCAAGATTGATCCCGCACCGCTGGCTATGTTGATCTCGTTCTGTGTGATGGGCGCAAGGAAATCCTGCACAGCATAGTGACTGGGCGGAATTGGCTTGTTGGGCTTGGCTTCATAGCGCCTGAGCCCGTCGGCCACGCTCCACTCAAAAACCGGCAGATCCAGTTCGCTGGCGGCCAGGCGCACCATCTCGAGGGCCTGCAGCTCCTCAACCGTTTCCATGATGATCAAGGGAGAGCTGGAGTTGATATAGACCTTAAGCCGCTCGACAGGAGACCCGTTTGGCATACGTTTGACCGTAAATGTCTGGTTTGCGTACAATACAGTATTCCGCGTTGTTCGGAAACATTTTCTTGGACCGCTGCTTCAGCGGCTTCTGAAGGATTTCAATACATCATGGCCAATCATTTTTCGGCGCTGAAACGCGCCCGACAGACAGAAAAACGCACCGCCCATAACCGCGCGAATAGCAGCACGCTGCGCACACAGATCCGCGGCCTTCGTGAAGTTTTGGCCGGCAAAGATAAAGCCGCAGCCGAAACCAAATTCCGCGAGACGGTCGCGCTCATTGACAAGGCAATCCAGAAGGGCGTAATCCACAAGAACACTGCTGCCCGTTATAAGTCCCGTTTGTCGGCCCGCTTGAAGAAAATGGCATAGTTCCCGCTGTAAGTTCCAAGTTTCTAGTTCCAGCTATACCGGAAGCTCTTCCTGCTGCCAGGCGGGAGGCAGTACCTTTGGCTCCGAAGCCAAATCCAGAATCAGATTTTCCAGAACCAGACGCTTGCTGGGAGGGCTGCTGCGCAGAGCCAGATCGGCACGGGCGATGAGGCGGAGTGCGCGGGTAATTTCGCGGCGGGATTTATAGCGGCGGGCCTGGCGGATGATGTCATCCGCGGCAAAGGGCGGAACACGAAAGCCCTGCCACAGGGCCTGCCAGATGGTGCGCGAATCGCGCACATTTTTTTCCAGGATGACCAGCATCTGCCGGAAGGTGCGCGCCAGCATGTAAAGATGCCCGATGGAAGCTTCTTCGCCGTCGCCCGTGCTAAGAATGGCATCCAGGATGTTCAACGCACGCGCCCGGTCTTTGGAGCTGATGGCATCAGTCAGCTCATAGAGAGAACGCTGCTTGGCGGCAAGCACCATGGTCTCAACATCGCCCAGCGAAATCTTCTTTCTCTCGCCGGTATACAAGATCAATTTTTCCAGCTCGCCAGAGATCATCGTCATGTCGCCGCCGAGAGCGTCTACCAGTTCGCGAGCGGCGTCGGAATCAATTTTGACATCCTGGGCCGCGGCGCTCTCCACCGTCCAACGCACGGCATCGCCTTCTTCTACGCGCGCCAGCTCAACGATGCCGCAGAATTCCCCCAAGGTCTCGCGGATGCGCTCGAAGCGCTCTTTATCCTGCATATCCATGCGGCGCACATCGGCGGGAATGCTGAGGTGATCGGCAATCAGAATGAGCAGTGCATCGGGATTGGGGTTTTTCACATAGCGCTCAATCGCGTCAAAATCTTCCTTGTGGCTGCCGCGCCCATAAAGAGCTTTGACACCGCGAATAAAAAACACCTGGAATGGGGCCATCAGTGAAGGGGTGCGCGCGCGATCAAGAATTTCTCCCAGATCGGTTTCGGCGAGATCAAACTCATAAAGGCTGAATTCGCGAAGCTCGGGAGGAACAAGGTGCTCGAGGATGGCGTCGCGGCAGCGGCGGCGGAAAAAGGCCTCGTCGCCAACCAGAATATACGCAGGATTCAGCTTGCGCGTCGAAACTTCGGCTTCAAAGCGTTCGGTTTGGCTGAATCCGGAGCGCGGCAATTCAGTAATTCTCCAAAATGTTACTCACCAGTGTACGCGCGAAATCGTTGGAGAGACGGTCCAGTGCGGGGGTTTCTTCGCGAAAAAAGGTGGCCGGGTCGAGAGAAAACTCATATTCCTCACGGAGCGAATAGTTCGGATTTTCAAATAACGTCTTGCCGTTACGGTCCACGAGCTTAACCCGGGCGTAGACTACAACCTCCGCGCTCGACTGGCGTCCGTTGGTTGGGTCATAGGTCAATCCATAGATATAAATGCCGGCCACGGTACCGCTCAAAGTGGCGTCGGCCTGCGGAGAGTCAGAGTTCACAATGCGATAGTTGGTCCGGCTGGTAAACTCGCGCACCACGGCCGCGGTCAGAATTTGCTCGATGCGATAATTCTGCGTGTTGTTGGCGAACATAGGAATGGCGATGGTGCGGACTTCAGTAGGAATTCTCACCGCTTTGCCGGCCGTGTGATAGCCACAACCGGTCAACGCCAGGAACAAAAGCAGGCTTGCAACAAGAATAGGTTTCTTCATCGTCAAAACAGATCCCCTCGCATCAGTTCGAATGACAAATACAGATTTCGCTTTCACTGCACCCGGCCTTTCGAGTGTGTTAACAGCAGCGCGGCCACGGAATCCACCGCAGTGATGGCGCTGAGCTTTAGATTATCCGCTGCCGCCCAGAGCCAAAAAGCATTTTTTCGCCCGCCGATGTTGTCGGCGCGAACGCTCAGCAGAATGTCTTCCTGCCCGGCGACATTCACATTATTCGGCTCTTCTCCGCCGGCCGACGTAAGCGCAATATGCTCGCCGACAAAAGCGTTGGTGAAAGCCTTCAGCGACATTTCCTGCTCAAGCTCAATGTAAATCGAAAAAATGTATCCGTGAAAGATAGGGGATTGTACCAGCACCAGCGAAGGCACCTTCACTTTGTTCTGGGTAATGCGCGTCAGATGCTGCACAATGCGGGTCTCCACCGAGGCCAACGGCGTAAGCGCCTGCTCACCGTAATGCGACAGCATGTTAAATGCAACCTGCACATCAAAAACCTTCTTCGGCATCTCCTGGAAGGAAAGCAGGTTCACGGTCTGCTCGTGAAGCTCATCCATGCCGCGCCGGCCCCGCTCGGAGACAGGTTCGAACACTGTAGCTGTCACATGCGCGATGGGCGCGGCTTTTTGCGCGCGCAGAAGCAGCAGCGCCAGAACCGTAGCCGCCGGATGCGCCACCACGACGGCATTGACTGCCAGATCAGCCGCCGGGGCAGTTTTCAGCTCACGCTCGATCCAGGGAGCGCGGATCGAAATGCCGGGTTCCTGTTCAAGGCCATAGGAGAGATCAATCACAGCGCTTCCGGCATCGCGGGCCAACTTCCAGTACTGGCGCGTAAAAGTAGTTTCCCCGGCAAAGAAGGTGAAATCCACCTGCTGGAAATTTTCCTGCCGGGTGCTCTGAATGAAAGTGGCTTCGTCGCCGACCGCATCAATCTGCCCCAGGGAATCGTCGTCATCGAGCAGCTTGAGGTCCACGGCCGAAAAATTGCGCTCATTCAAGACGTCTTTGAGCTCGCGCCCTTTGAGTCCGGCGGCGCCGACAATGGCTACACGATAGAGATTGCTTTGCATGCGTTATTCCTGCGTCTGCACTTCCGAAGCTGGCGGCGGGTCCTTTTTGTGGCGCATGGCCCAACCGAAGCGCAAAAGCACTCCAGAGAGCATATACCCTAGAGCCATCACGAAGAGGGTGCCTTCCGAGTACAGCCAGATCAGGTAAATCAAAGCCCCCAGTAAGATAATGCTCCAAAAGCGGCGGCGCTGGCGCAGGTCAATGTCTTTGAAGTTGGGAAAGCGCCAGGTGCTTACCATCAGGAACGCTACCGCCAAAATGAAAGCGCACCAGGAGGCGGAGACCCACCAATAGTCCACCGGATAACCATCGGCAAAGTGCACAATGGCGGCGATTACGGCCGCGCCTCCGGGCGTGGGCATGCCGACAAAATATTTCTTCCCCGGACGGCCCGGATTGGAAGGCTGCGGGTTTTTATCAATATTGAAGCGCGCCAGGCGGCTGGCGCTGGCGCTCAAGAAGATGAAGCTGGCCACGATGCCAAGGTTCACCAATTTCAGGCGCAAATCCGTGTTGCTCAAATTGGTCAAGTTGATCCACCAGGGAAGGTTCCCCTGAATTGGAGGGAGCAGGTGAAAGCCCCACATCCAGGCTAGAACTGCGGGAGCAACTCCAAAGGTGATAACGTCGGCCAGGGAATCAAGCTCACGGCCAAAGTCGCTGGCCGTGTTGGTCATGCGCGCAATGCGTCCATCGAGGCCGTCAAAGATCACGGCTATCCCGATAGCTTTCGCGGCGTTATCAAAACGCCAGGGCTCGAGAGCCGATCCTTGCAGGGCCTGCAAGATGGCGTAATAACCGGCGGCAATGTTAGCGATGGTAAACAACGATGGAAGCAGGTACATGCCTTTTCGGAACCGGCGGCGTCCGGGCAGAATGTCGTCGAGCTGTTTTAGAGGATTATCAATCATGATGAAGCGCCTCCCTTCTGCGCATTCGTGGCGCTGTTCGCAAAACGCGCCAGCACAGTAGATCCGCCTTTCACCCTGTCGCCGACCTTCACCACAACCTGTGCTTCCGGCGAAAAAATCACGTCGGTGCGCGAGCCGAATTTGATCAGCCCTACACGCTCGCCACGTTCTACATGCTCGCCAATTTTCTTGGTAAACACAATCCGCCGAGCAATCAGCCCGGCAATCTGCTTGAACACCACACTGTGACCCTCGCCTTCCACCGTCACGGTATTCTGCTCGTTTTCCTCGGCGCTGGCCGGAGCCATAGCGTTGAGAAACTTGCCCTTGCGATACTCAGCGCTCCGGATAACGCCCGCAATAGGTGAACGGTTTACGTGAACATCAAACACATTCAGAAAAATACTGATCCGCATGCGGGGCACGCCATTCACCGAATACACGCCTACATCTGTCACTTTGCCATCGGCCGGGGAAACCAGCGCACCCGGCTCGGAAGGAATGGCCCGGTTGGGGTCGCGGAAGAACCACATTACAAATAACGCAACCAACAAAGGCACCACTGCCAGCCAAGGCGTGGTGAAGTAAGCCACCACGGCTGCAACTACAAGTAATCCTATGCCGTAATAAATCCCGTCGCGTACCATTTGGGGTCAGGTTGAGATTATAAATGCTTCAATGCATGGAATTTGCATGCCTTACGTTATGCCACATTTTCCTGAATTCTCATTGTGTCCGGGAACACTCTTTTGCGAAAGTTAAAAGAATGTGAACGTACCTCAAGCTTCAGCGGCAGGGGGCTGTGTCCTAAGGAGGACACTACCGGAGCAGGTCTGGGTTTGACCCCTCATTTTGCCGCATGATATAAAATCTAGTTCTATGTCTGGGCGCATAGAATAGAACTGTACGATGTAATTTGGAGACGCGGCCAAACCTCAATTCCATTTTCTTGAAGTGGAAGCGCGATTCCAGTATCCCAGCGGCTCTCGCCAACTCACGAACGAATGTGGGGGCGTGATTGACTCCAAAAAATTTTAATAGTTATATGACGCTGCTGGTAACGCAGCATCCCAGGCGCGGCAAAAACGCAGCCCCATAATATCGGAGGAATTCATATGTTTAAATGGCTCGCAGCAGGCGTGTGGCTCATGCAGGCTGCTTCAGCGTTGGCCCAGGGGGGCCCATCTCAGGAAGCAGGCGGAGAAGCCGGCCTGAAATTACCTGACCTTACGCAGGTTTCCTTTCACGGTCTTGATGGACACAAACTCTTGCTGGTCGGAATTCTCTTTTGTCTTTTAGGCCTGCTGTTTGGGCTGATCATTTACCTGCACCTGAAAAACCTGCCCGTGCATAAGAGCATGCGGGAGATTTCTGAACTCATCTACGAAACCTGCAAAACCTATCTCGTCACCCAAGGCAAGTTCATTCTTGTTCTGTGGGCATTCATCGCGGTGGTCATTGGGTTGTACTTTGGGTGGCTGGCCCCCGTACCAGGCAAGCCGATTGGGGTAACGCTTCCCATCATTCTGCTCTTCAGCATTGTCGGTATTGCGGGCAGCTACGGAGTTGCATGGTTCGGGATCCGCGTCAATACTTTTGCCAATTCACGCACTGCATTCGCCAGTCTTGGGGGCAAACCATATCCCATTTATTCCATCCCGCTCAAAGCCGGCATGAGCATTGGCATGCTGCTGATCAGCGTCGAGTTGCTGATCATGCTTTGTATCCTCTTGTTCGTGCCGCGTGACTACGCTGGGCCGTGCTTCATTGGCTTTGCTATCGGTGAATCGCTGGGCGCGGCGGCGCTGCGCATCGCGGGCGGAATCTTCACCAAGATCGCCGATATCGGCTCCGACCTCATGAAGATCGTTTTCAAGATCAAAGAGGATGATGCCCGCAATCCAGGTGTCATTGCCGACTGCACCGGCGACAACGCCGGCGATTCCGTCGGACCCAGCGCCGATGGCTTTGAAACTTATGGTGTCACGGGAGTAGCCCTGATTACCTTCATCCTGCTGGCGGTAAAAGACCCGGTGATCCAGGTGCAGTTGCTGGTTTGGATCTTCGTCATGCGCATCATGATGCTGGTTTCGAGCGCCCTGGCGTACTTTGTCAATGCAGGAATCGCCAAGGCGCGCTACAGTAACGCAGACAAGATGAATTTTGAAGCTCCACTGACTTCGCTGGTGTGGCTCACATCGATTGTCTCCATTGCACTGACCTATGTTGTCTCTTACGTCATCATTCCTACTTTGGGAGGAGACAGCACGCTCTGGTGGAAGCTGGCAACCATCATCTCTTGCGGAACTCTGGCTGGCGCCGTGATTCCCGAACTGGTTAAAGTCTTTACTTCCACCGAATCACGGCACGTGAGAGAAGTAGTAACGTCTTCCGAGGAAGGCGGCGCGTCGCTGAACATCCTTTCCGGACTGGTTGCCGGTAATTTCTCGGCCTACTGGCTGGGGATCACCATGGTCGCACTCATGGCCACCGGCTACTACTTCAGCACTCTGGGATTGGGAGCTGTACCACTTGGCGCAAGCGCTCCGCTCATGCTGGCGCCAGCGGTATTCGCCTTTGGTCTGGTCGCTTTCGGCTTCCTGGGCATGGGACCGGTAACCATCGCAGTGGATTCCTACGGCCCAGTAACAGACAACGCGCAGTCGGTGTACGAACTGTCGCTGATCGAGCAAATCCCTGGAATTTCCCAAGAGCTCAACAAAGATTACAAAATCTCCGTAAACTTCGAGCGGGCCAAGCACCTGCTGGAAGAAAACGACGGTGCAGGCAATACCTTTAAAGCAACGGCCAAACCGGTGCTGATTGGAACCGCGGTCGTGGGCGCTACCACCATGATTTTTTCCATCATCATGGCGCTCACGCATGGCTTGACGCAAAACAAGGAGTCTTTATCGCTGCTGCATGCTCCTTTTGTGCTGGGACTGATCACCGGAGGCGCCATTATCTATTGGTTCACCGGCGCTTCGATGCAAGCAGTGACTACAGGCGCCTATCGCGCGGTCGAGTTCATCAAGAAGAACATCAAGCTCGAAGGCGTGGAGAAGGCGTCGGTTGCCGACAGCAAAAAGGTTGTGCAAATCTGCACCCAGTATGCGCAGAAGGGCATGTTCAACATCTTCCTCACAGTGTTTTTTGCTACGCTGGCCTTTGCTTTCGTGGAACCCTTCTTCTTTATCGGCTATCTCATCTCCATTGCCATCTTCGGACTTTACCAGGCCATCTTCATGGCCAACGCCGGTGGTGCATGGGACAACGCCAAGAAGATCGTCGAAGTCGAATTGAAGCAGAAAGGTACCCCCCTGCACGATGCGACCGTCGTGGGTGATACCGTAGGCGACCCGTTTAAAGACACGTCGTCGGTGGCCCTGAACCCGATCATCAAGTTCACCACATTGTTCGGCCTGCTGGCAGTCGAATTGGCTGTGCAACTAACCACTGAAAAAGGATCGGAACTCACTCACTTGTTGGCGGGTGCTTTCTTTCTCGTATCGGTGTTCTTTGTCTGGCGTTCGTTTTATGGAATGCGAATTGGAGCAGCCAAAGAGGAAGCTGCGTAGAAGGCCTTGAACGCTCATTAACCATTGCCTAGAGACGTAGCATGCTACGTCTCTTTTTATTTAAGGGCTCCGTAGCCAAAAAAGGCCGCTGCGCCCTCGCGTTCGCGCCACACGGCGCTCACTTCACGCTCACCCATTATTTAAGGGCTCCGCAACGCTCCACTTCCTTCCGCTGCTGCGGCTTGTCCAACGGCAGAGAACCCGGCCTTCCATCCTAGAACCGCCATCGCCAGCAAGCCAAGCAGCAACAACACTGCCATGCCCGGATCCGTGGCGCCTGCCCACACAACATCACTGCTGTGAGGCCTCCCAAAGGCTTCGGTGAACGCAAAGAGCGGAAACAATACCAGCACCTGCAAGCCGAACAATGTATACATCAACCGAGGCGTTGCAACGGCGAGGGTAACCATAAGGCCTACGAAAAGAAGGGTGTCATCGGCCAGCGAGCCCTGGTGAATCACTGTAGACCCGGGTATATACATCAGCAGACACCACACTGCTATCGAGACAAAGGAAAGCAGAAATAGCCGCTGCACGGCGGAGAGCGTAGCCGAGGGCGAAAGTTTAAAAGACCCAGACTTAAAAGAAGAGACACGGGCAGCCAGAAAAACAAAAAAACCCAGGTTCAGGAAGTTGAAGGTCTGGAACAGGTAGAAGAAAGTTCCTGTCTTATACCAATCCAGAAGCCCTTTCCCTTGCGCACGAATTAACGGCAAGATGTCCCAAGGCCCAAAAAGCGTTTTCACATTCTCGATTTTGTTTTCAACAATCTGAGAGGGTTTGGGTTGGCTGTATGCGTCGATGAGCGTTTGTCCGAACGAGCGCGAGTCCAGGCTCATAGCTCCGGCCAGATGCCACTTCAGCAATCTATTGCCGGGCGGATCGTAGAGCTTTTGATACAGCATCCAGGGCAGCAGAAACAGCAGCAACATTGCAGCTCCGGCAATGAGTGAACGCAGTGGTGGCAGCTTCCTGCCCGCGAGCAGAACGATTGCAACCGCAATAACGCTAAAAGCAACGCCACCATGACTCAGTAGAGCCAAGGCAATTGCTGCCCCGGCAACGGCCGCGTCAAAGGGGGCGCAGCGATCAACCTTGCTTTCGGCAAAGCGCACAGCGGCCAGGGCAAAGATGAAGAAGGAGGCCGACAGAAGTTTGGGCCAGACGTAAAAGCTGTGCATCAGGAAGAACCTGGAGAAGATGCAAAAAGCGCAGACAATAACAACGACCCGCCTATCAACGGAAAGCTGGCGCAGGAGAATCCAGATGGCCACGAGCCACATGGATTGCAGCAATGTCCCAAGAATCTGGTAATTGAGCTCGCGGTTTTCAGTTTGCCACAACGGAAACTGGAGCAGCGCGAGGCCGGTTTGCAAAGGAGGCCGGTCACTGCTCTTCCAATCCCCCATCAGGAAGGGCCGAACGGGCTGGGAACTATATAACTTGTCGGCAAACAAGTAAGGAATGCCGTTATCCACCGGTAGAGGATCAATGAAGCGTTCCTGCGCTTGTTCAACGGGATCCTCTGAATACTCGTAAAGAAACCCGACCGCAGTGTAGAAGGCGGTCAGGGTCACCATCAGGAGCGCACAAGCGGCAATTTCTCTGAACAATTTTAGGTTCGCGCGACGTGCCAGCAGTGCATAAACGACAATCACCAGAGAGGCGAAAACCAAGCCTTTCGATGCAATTTTCCCGGCTTTGGCGTTCAGCAGATAAATCCAGAACACGAAATAACCGGCAGCCCCGCCGCCGAGAAAGGTTACGCACACGAATCGAATCTCATCGAGTTTGTACCGGCAATCAAGCAACCAGGCTATGGCAATCCCGGGAAGCAGAAAGACAATGCCTGCCAGCAGAATGCTGGCGACCGCGAAGAAAGCGCGCGACAAAGAAGTTTGCAGTTCATCCGTGGCAGTATTTCCGCGAGGAAGGGTTATCCCCAACCAACCTTGAGGATCTGTGGAGTGATCGTCGGCTACAAGCTGGACCGCTCGTCCTCTCCAGTTTTTCGGAAGTATCCAGTGATGCTGCCGCCACTCGTCTGCGCGGTCGCTCATCGTTCTGAGGTACAACTTTTCCGAACCGCCAACAGTCTCAAGATAAAGTTGGTTTCCCTCCAAACTTGGATTGCCGGAAACAAAGAAACTAAGTGCTTCTGGAGCGGCAAAAGCACGCGAGACAAAAGTTCCGGTGTTACGGTCATCTCCTGCATGGGAGCCAAGTGAAAACTGAATGTCCTCATTACGAAGCCATCGGGTAGTGGCAGGGACGCCATCAGGAACGAAAGAGCCGGAGACCTGGTAGCCGGCGGGATCCAGCAAAGGCTGATCGTGGCGGTGGCGTAACGCGAAGTTGCCCCAAAGAACCAGCCCAACCGCTCCGAAACATAATAAATACTTCCAGAAATAGGAACGTAGCGCTTCTTTTGTCTGCATGTCGTGAGACAAATCCGATGTGAATCAGATAGAGATGCTTTTTGATTTTAAAAACTTTTGCTGCTGATCTCGCTATTGCCCCGGCGATTGAACCATGAGATCGCAGTAGCCGCCGCTCTTCATCTTGTCACGAATTGATTTGGCCAGCTTTTCCACCTCTTCAGTCTTACGAATCACTGCCAGTGAAAGCTGGTTCTCGTTGGTCTTATCCACCTGCTGTTTGAGTTCCGTGGCAATCTGCAAGAGCTTATCGGTATCTTTCTTGAGCGAGGCCTGCCGCTCCTGGTTCATCTCCTTCGCCTGCTTGCGTTGCATGTCGGGAGGAATCTCAGGCTGCTGCTGCGTAATATCGCGAGGCCGTGACGGGTCGTACATCGACCGGGGCTGCTGTAACTGATCGTTGCAGAGCGTACTTTGAGCAAGAGCAGGCAGGTATAAGAAGAATGATAAAGATAGTAATAAAAGCATTCGCTGGAGCACGGTGCACCTCTACTGGACGTGGATAATAAGCCCACTTATTATAGCCGCCTCGGGGCGAAGGGAGCCGCCCACTTGTTATAATTCGCGCATTGTGTGCGCAATCTTCTCGGCTGTCTGGACCAGAATTCTATTTCCCGCCACGCTGACGGTGCAGTCTTCCCCGTTATTTCAATTTGGGCATCGCCGCACTGAGAAGCCAGATTTGAACTATCTTCCCTGGCTGCAGGAGGCAGCGCAGGAAGTGGCCGTGATCCTGTTGATCACGTTCATCTTTATCCGTCTGCTGAAGCTCGGCACTCGGCGGCTGATCAAATTGAGCCACTCTCAGGAGCTGATTGCCGGACGGCGGGCATTGCAATTGCGAACCCTGGCGGGTGTGCTGAACAGCGTAGGCATCTTTATCGTGATTTTCATCGCCGCCATGGAAATCCTGCCTATCTTCGGCCTGGACATGGGCCCGCTGCTCGCCAGCGCCGGCGTTGTGGGCATTGCCATCGGCTTCGGCGCGCAGACGCTGGTGAAGGACATGCTCAACGGATTTTTTATTCTGGTAGAAAACCAGTACAACGTGGGCGATGTCATCCAGGTGGCCGGGGTCGGCGGCACAGTGGAAGATATGACGCTGCGCCGGACGGTGCTGCGCGATGCTGACGGCACACTGCACGTAATCCCCAACAGCGAGATCAAGATCGTTTCTAACAAGACGCGTGACTGGTCGCGGGTGCAGTTGCGCGTGGCCGCAGCTTATGAAGAAAGCAGCGACCGGGTCATGCAATTGCTTCGTGAGGTGGCCGATGAGCTGCGCAATGACCCCGGCTTTGCCGGAATGATTGTTGCTGAGCCGGAGATCCCCGGCATCGAGCGCGTAGCCGGTGGTGAGGTGGATTACCTGATGCAGGTCAAGACCCTGCCCGGCGCACCACAATACGCAATCAGCCGCGAGCTGAGACGGCGCATCAAAGAGAAATTTGAGAAAAACAACATCAAGGCCGCCGGGCCGGCAAAAGTTTATGTAGTCAATCCTGGCCAGACGGCGAGTGGGCAGGAGAATACATAACGAAATCTTTCACACAGAGAAAAATTCAGGACGGAACTCATGCAAACCGGATTGAAAGACCGAATCGCGATTGTCTGTGGCGCCAGCAGCGGAATGGGGCGCGCCACTGCTGCTGCCTTCGCAGCCGAAGGCGCTAAAGTTGCCATGTGCGCACGTACGGAAAAGACGCTGTTCGCAGCTGCTGATGAAATCAAGGGCGACTATAAAACCGCCGTCTTCGCGCAGGCGGTTGACGTTACCGATTCCGACGCAGTCAAGAAATTCGTCGCTGCCGTGGCCGAACGCTTTGGCGGAGTGGATATCTGCGTAGCCAACGCCGGGGGACCGCCGACAAAGAACTTTCTTTCCATCACCACGGAAGAGTGGAACAAAGCAGTCGCCACCAATTTTTTGAGCGTTGTGCATCTCGCCCGCGAAGTCATTCCTCACATGCAACGCAAACGATGGGGCCGCTTGATTACCATCACCTCTACATCAGTCCGCCAGCCTGTTCCTGATCTAGTGCTCTCGAACTCCGTGCGGCCGGCTGTGGTGGGATTGGTCAAGAGCCTGGCGGGTGAGTTCGGTAAAGACGGAATCCTGGTCAACAATGTGGCTCCCGGCTATACCGAAACGGAAAGGCTTTCCGAGCTGTCGAAGGTCCGCGCATTAGCCGCGGGTGTGTCGGAAGAGGAGATCAAGAATCGTTGGACCGTTGATATTCCGCTACGGAGGCTGGGCAAGCCGGAAGAAATTGCGGATGCGATTGTATGGCTGGCTTCGGAGCGGGCCTCGTACATTACCGGGCAGACCATCCTGGTGGATGGTGGGATTTACAAGGGAATGTAACGGCAGTTCTCAGTTCCTGGTTCTCATCTCTCAGAAAAGCTCACCGCGACAATACGGGATTTGCGATCGGGCTTTGAGGGGGGTACCCCTGCGCGCTTGGGGGTAATCAGTAAGTCATCCATGGTCCAGATGGACATGTAAGAAGGGCGCCCCACATGCTAGCTTGTGGGTGAAAGCCGTAAGTCATTCATAATCCTATGGATTAAAGAATGACTGCTGGGTCAAGCATACGGGGTCAGATATTTACCACGCGGTAAACTTGATAAACACAGTTTCAGTCTCGAGAACCCATATCCCTCGACTACGCTCGGGATTTCGCCTCGCGGCTCAGACGCCGCGAAAACGGCTCAAGTTTCGAGAACAGCAACTAACAAATTTTCAAAGATCCATGAGAGGCCAAAAGCTCTGCATCCTGGGATGCCGGATACACTTCCAGAACCCATGATAATCTTAGTTCTTTAATAGCCCAATATTTTGATACCACAATGGGACCACGAATCAAGCGACGAACCGCAGGAGGGCGCCTGGAGGGCCACTCTGAGCAAGAACGCCGTCTGATTGCCCGCGGGTTCTCACGCCCCCTTTGAAAAACGGCCGGCGGCGTTACCTTGGCCGGAACCGCCGGGAAATGTTCCCGATGAGGTCATGAGGCAGGTATGGGTGGGAAGAACGGGAAACCGCTAGCCGCTTTAGGCCGGCTCTTCCGCGGTTGGAGGTGAAAGCTTTTCCGCGAGATCTTCTGCCGTCTCTGAAAATTTTTCTTTCAGTTCGTCTGCGGTCTCGGAAAATTTCTCAGCCAGTTCATCCGCAGTTTCTGAAAACTTTTCCTTCAGCTCGTCAGCGGTTGCCGAAAACTTTTCGGCCGTCTCGGAGAATTTCTCAGCAATCTCGTCGGCCTTCTGCACCAGCTTTTCTTTCATGCGCTCGGGCGATGGAACATACAAGTCCCAGGCCAAGCCTACGGCCTTAAGGCTGCGGATGAAATAGTAGGAAAAATCAATCTCCCAGGCCTTCATTCCATGGCGGGCAGAGGTGGGAAATGCGTGGTGATTATTGTGCCAGCCTTCTCCGTAGCTGAGCAGGGCGACCCACCAGCAGTTGGTGGAAAGATCATCGCTCACAAAGTTACGGTATCCCCAGGTATGCGAGGCCGAGTTTACCAGCCAGGTAATGTGATACGTGGCCACCAGGCGCACGCACACGCCCCACACCACAAAGGGCCATCCCCCGAGAAAATAAAGACCAATGGCCAGCAGAATTGAGCCCAAGTAATGCGTACGCTCGAGTACGCGATAGAAAAGCTGTTTTTGAAGGTCGGGGGTGTAGCGTTCCCGGATTACATTCCAGGTTTTTGGCGTAGGAGTATAGAGCACCCAAAGCATGTGGCTCCACCAGAAGCCCTCGGCCGCGCTGTGCGGATCGCCATCCTTATCGGAATGCTGATGATGCTTGCGGTGCAGCGCCACCCACTCCAGCGCGCCGCCTTGCATGGAAAGCGAACCGGCGAGAGCAAAGAAGTACTCCAGAAACTTGGGACATTTGAAGGAGCGGTGCGTGAGCAGCCGGTGATAGCCGACGCAAACTCCGAGGCCGCCGCAAATAAAGTGCAGCAACACAGCCACGGCAATGGCCCGCCAATTAGTCTGCCAGAAAACAGCCACTACACCCAGATGCAGGGCTGCGAAAAAGATGACTCGGGTAAGATTAAACTTATCGCGATCAGAAAACTCTACCGACTGCCAAACGCTTGTTCTCGCCATGAAACCTCAAACCTGGGGGTAAATATTTAGGAGTGAACCGTGTTGTAGTATATCTGAAAGCCTAACAAACGGTGGAATTTAAAGCAATTTTTCACGTGCGCCATGGTTACTTTCGTACCGCACCTTTGGCCTGCGCGGGTTGCATTCCTGCCCACTTTTCCAGCAAGGTGAGCGTGGCGGCATAGTCCAGGTCCTCGTGCCCCTCTTCGATCGCCAGCTCATAGACTTCTTTGACCGTCTCAAGCGCGGGAATTTTTACGCGCGCCTGTTTGGCGGCGTCGAGCATAAGCTGGAGGTCCTTGTACATCAGGCGCATGGGAAAATTGGGTGTAAAGTCGCGGCGCAGCACGAACGGCGCCTTGTAATCCACCACTCCGGAGCGCACCATAGAAGCCTGAATGAGCGAAACCAGCGCCTGCGGATCAACTCCCAGCTTGCCGGAGAGAACCAGCGCTTCCGCGAAGCCTTCGTAGATAAGCGCGATCATCAGGTTCATTGCGAGCTTGGCCGATTGCCCCATGCTGGTCTCGCCCATGCGGATCACGGTTTTTCCCATGGCCTGGAAAAGCGGCTGCAGTTTTTCTAAGGTCTCTTCCCTGCCGCCGGTCATGAAAATAAGTTGAGCGCCTTCGGCTGCAATCTTGGAGCCAGTCATGGGAGCATCAACGTAGTCAGCGCCGCGCTGTCGTACGCGCTCGGCAAATTGTCGGGTCGCATCCGGAGCAATAGTGCTGGAGTCAACCACAATCATGCCTTCGCGAAGCTGGGTTTCCACTCCGTCAGGGGCAAACAGCACACGCTCCACTGCCGCCGTATCCGAGACGCACATCCATACCACTTCAGCGTCTTTGGCGGCATCGGCAGGTGAGGTGGCGCTATGTGCGCCTTCCACCGGCCTGCCGGCAGTTCGGTTCCACACGGCGACTTCGTGGCCGCCCTTTACCAGATTCGCGGCCATTGCTCGGCCCATGATCCCTAACCCTAAAAACGCAACGCGCATTCGCTCCTCACTTTCTGAAGTATTTATTAGAAATGAGCTTAGACAGAGAATCAACTCGCAAGCTCTATAGTATTCGTCTGGGATGGTCTAGAGCCTCTCTATCTGTGCCCGCTTCAGACCTTAATTACTATTACTCTCTCTTTGAAATAGTTGCCGCGATAGGCCGTGGCTGTTCGGGCAAACTTTAGTAATCATCTTTATTTCAAAGGGAAAAATTTTACAAAACACAACAATATGGGTCGTTGATTTCGTATTAATATTGAGTTAACGCATCCAAAAGTGAAGATGTGTGAAATTTGCATCATTCAGTAATTTTTGGGCGTCTAATTGAAATAGTTCATGCTGAATGTCACTCTGAGAAGAAAGGTCCGCCAGTTCGGACGCATCGTACGTCACTCCGCACTGACTCCGCGCAGCGGAAAAAGCCATAAACCCGTACCGGTTGCCCAGCAAGATCTGGGAATCACATTTATTGGACATTCCGGCTTTCTGATTCAGATCGGCGGAAGGAATGTTCTGGTTGATCCTAATTTTGCCCGCTGGCTGTTTGTGCTTAAGCGCCTCCGCCATCCTGGCATACGGATCAAAGATTTGCCGCAGATTGATGCGGTGCTGATCACGCACGCGCATTTTGATCATCTCCACCGCCCTTCATTGCGGGCAATCGCGCGCCTGAATCAACGCAGATTTGGCAGTGTGCCAATGATGGTAGTGCCCAACGATGTTGGTGATGTGGTCCAGGGTCTGGGCTATCGCGAAATCGTTGAGCTAAGTTGGTGGGAGAGCTGCCAACATACCGACCTCACCATCACCCATACTCCGTCGCAACACTGGGGCGCACGCATGTTGCACGACCATCACCGCGGGTACGGCGGCTATGTGATCAACGGTGGTGGCTACTCGATTTACCACGCAGGCGACACAGCATACTTCAATGGCTTCCACGAAATCGGGCGGCGGCTCGAGCCGCAGATCGCATTGTTGCCTATCGGCGCATACTCGCCGCCATCGTTCCGCAATGTGCACACCAGCCCGGGAGACGCGGTCCAGGCATTTACCGACCTGAAGGCCCACTGGATGATCCCCATGCACTACGGCACGTTTCGCCTTTCGCACGAACCCGTCGAAGAGCCTGTTCAGCTCCTGGCAAGCGAAGCTACAGCGGCGGGCGTGCAGGAAAAGGTCCTGGTATTGGAAGAAGGCAAGACGCGGATTTTCAGTCTGCCTGAACAGCCGAACGTCAGATACAAACAGCCGGAGCGCTGGAGCGCTCCAAACTTAGTACCCCAGCAGAATTCTTAGATCGCGCAGGTTGTTGCCTGTAGGTCCTGTGATTACCGCATCACCCAGCACTTCAAAAAAGGGATAGGCATTGAAGCCGGCGAGCGCGGCATCTGCAGATAATCCTTGGGATTGGGCGCGCGCGATTGTAGTTCCATCCACCACTGCGCCTGCCGCCGGACTCACGCCGTCAACGCCGTCACTGCCTGCGCTCAGCACGGTCACGCTCTCACCAGAAATTTTCGTTGCACAGTAGAGTGCGAATTGCTGGTTACGGCCGCCAACTCCGCCGGCAGTTTCTGGTACGCGAACTGTTACCTCTCCGCCGGAGATCAGGCACACGCGTGTAGCCCCTTGCCGCAATTTACGCAAACGGTCGAGCAGATAATCGGCGGCGCGGTCGTACTCCCAATCGTCGCATGTGTTGTCAATTTCCACGGTAAAGCCCGCTAGTGCGGCCTGTGCGGCAGCCGCCTTCTGCAAAACCGCGCTGGAAAGAATGGGCCACCAGCGCGAGCTATGAAAGATACCGTCGTCGTATTTTGGAGTCTCTTCCAGCAGCTTCTTCTCAAGAAGCTCTTGTACCGAAGCTGGAAAGACTTCAAGCAGCCGGCGCTTTTGTGCGATCTCGTAACATTGCGCCACGGTGGTGGAATCAGGCATAGTTGGCCCGGAAGCCAGCGCGTCCAGCGCCGATTCGGGCACATCGGAGACCAGGATCGAAACCTGCTGCACATTTTCTGTGCCACCCGAGGAGTTCGCCGCCAACGCCATGCGTCCTCCTTTGACTGCCGAGAGATGCTTGCGAATGGCGTTGATTTCGGCAATCGGTGCACCGCAGTTTACCAATGCACGGTAGGTTGCGATGAGATCATCGAGGGTGATTTCTTCATCCAGAGGCTTCTCTACCATGCTGGAAGCGCCTCCGCTGATCAGATAGATCACCAAGGATGGCCCAGAGAGAGAGCGCAGGGAGTTCAAGATAGCATTTGCAGCGCGAACCGACTCCGCGTTGGGCAGCGGATGCCCACCCGCAAAGTGCCTGAAACCTTCGAGCATGGGCTCAGGGTCAGCGTGTGCCGTTTGCGGTGCAACCAGAATTCCGCTAGCCATGATCCCAAGCTGCCCTTTGAGCGCTTGCGCCATGGGATAAGCCGCTTTCCCCATGGCCACCACGAAGATGCGCGAAAACGAATTTAAGTCATACAGGTCTTCGCGCACCCGCAGCAACCGGCGGTTGACCTCTACATGTTTTTCAAATGATTTCTCGACGCTGGTTTCGGCAAGCGCTGCAAGAAAGACCTGCCGCACGAGTGCGCGCATGTCATTGTCATGAGCAGCGTTGGACATGATTGCATTGATTCTATTGCAAGCAGCAGTTCATGCGTACTTGTCCTATTTTCCCGATTTGCAGCACCGATTGAGGACAGCAACCAACCAGCTAACAATATCCCAGCAATGAGAGGACCACCTTTGGGTCGGCTAGCTGAAAGGCAGCGGTGGGCTGACAACGCGTGCATGCTTTCTCTGTATCGTTCGAGTAGCGGGGAGCGATAAGCAGCTCCGGATGGGCTGGGATCAAATCCTTGAGCAAACTACTGGCCTCTTCGAAGGTCACAGGGTGCTTCGGTCTTCGGTGATCCTGCCACGCGGTTTCTACATCCGCCGGATTCACCAGTTCTATCAAACGCAGAAAATCTCTTGCGTGTTTGGACGGCACGGGGATGTTTTGTGCAAGGTCCAGCGCCAGCCTAGCCTCTCTGGCTAACAAGTCTTCGAGAGAGATCAGTTGAACAGTCACCGACTGAAGATTCAATCTGGACGACCTACCCATCGTCGCGCCTATGGCGCGGAAAACGTCTATACGCAAGGCGCTGTCTGGATCTATTAATTGCAACATGGTCTTGCCTGGAGGGTCCAAAGGATGAATGTGCCGGAACAGGAAATCATCAGCTAATGTTTCGGGGATGCAGTCGAATGAGCCGGTGATGAAATCGAGGTCGTTCAGGGAGCGGATGGAAGACTTATGTCCTAGGCGCAGATGGTGAATTTCAATGGCGAACCCGCCAGTAACCGCCCAAGGCTCGATGTTGTGGCTTGCGAGTTTCTGAAAAGTCTGTGAAGCCCGGTCTGCGTCAGAGACGGATAGAAATTGTTGGAGCATCTATCCGGCTATATTCTCATAGGAAGGCCTCGGGCATACATTCTGGTCCGATCTTCTAACGGTAGACCCGCGCGCCCGGGATTACAGCGTAGTCGGAAGCTGAACCCCCAAGAAGCGATTGTTGAACATTCAATCTTTGCCCTTTGTCATGAGCGCAACGTTATCCACACCTGCATTGTGGGCTGCGTCTATGGCCTCTGCGATATAGCGAAAATCAATTTCCCGATCGCTGGTCAGGAAAAGAGTTTTATCACCACGCGTCTTAAAGATTTGCTGCAGCGTGCTATTGAGGGCGCTCCACTCCACCTTCTGCTGGTTGATGGCAAGCTGAATTGCATCTGAGGAACCAGCATTGTGCGTGAGCTTGAGCTGAAGAACGACCGTTTCGGGGTGGTCGGGTTGGTTGGGTTGGTCGGTGGAATCCTGCGGAATTCGCGCGTTCTCGCCTTTTGGCGTTATCGGCGTGATTAGCAGGAAGGTGACCAGCAATACCAAAAGGATATCGATGAGCGGTGTAACGTTGATCTCGGCGGAGTTCTTCCCGCTTGGGCTGAAAGCCATGGTGCCCTCTCTTCGGGAATTAGACACCTATGACTCTTCCAGAGTTCCCTGCTGTTTTAAGCAGTACCGGCAAGGGCCAGCCATGCCACAAGAGCAGAATACTTTTCATCCTGGCCCCAGGGTGGGCCGAGGGGTTTTCCTATTTCTGCGAGGTGGCGCTGCAGTTCATCGGCGGAGATGCCTAACTCGGCTGTGCTCTGCAGAAAGAGTTCGCGTTCCCGCACGGCCGTTACCGGAATCTTGTAGTGCTCGCTGGCCTGCGTGAGCACATCGCGGAAAAGTATGCCTTCGGCGGTGTGCAAGAGCGGATGAGAAGCCAGGATTTTTGCCAGAGCCGGAAGAGCCCGGCCTGATCCCTGGAGAACGCCGCAGCCACTGACCTCATATCCCTTTTTTCGAAGCTCGGCGATTACCTTGCGCAAACTCTGCCGCGCCAGGAGTTTTGTCTTTCCCGTGTATTGGCGGATTAGCTTTTCGGCTTCTTTCAGCTCGAGTTCGGCGGCAGCGTGATAAGGCTGCTTGGCATGCGGATCTCGCAGATCAACCAGTTCGATGCGCCCGCGCTCCACGACCGCCGGTGAGCGTGATGGCCCCGCGATAGCCACAAGGGCCGCCCATCCGGAGTGCGCCCGAAAACCCAAAGCTGCGTGAATTGCCACGCAGAAGATTCTACTGCAATCCACGCTGGCAAAAACTGAAAGCTTTTATTCTTGCCGGACTTCGCTTGTCGCTAAAAACTGCTGCTTGACCCATTGCTCAATGGAGCTGCGCACCTCATCGAGCTTGCCCTCAAAGAAGTGGCCGACGCCTGCGACAACCACAAACTGCTTAGGCCCAGGCACCCGGTCAATGAGTTTCTGCAATTCCGGCAATGGCCCAAACTGGTCACGGGCGCCGCTGATGAAAAGTTTGGGCTTTGTGCAGTCGTGCAGGAAGTTGTAGGCATAGAGCCGGCCTTCCACCTCGACCGGAGTTCCCAGCGAGATAAGGCCCACGACGCGAGTGTCCGGACAACAGGCACGCAAGCCAACGGCGGCGCCGAACGAGAAACCGGCGAAGATAATTGGCAGATGAAATTCGCTGTCGAGCCAGTCGAGGGCGGCGCGTACGTCCTCTACTTCGCCGTGCCCGTGATCGTGTGTTCCTTCGCTCAGCCCAGCCCCACGAAAATTGAAGCGTAGTGCGGGGAATCCCAGGCCATTGAGCGCCTTCATGGCGTTAAATACCACCTTATTATGCAAAGTCCCGCCATGCAGCGGGTGGGGATGACACACCAGCGCCGCATGGCTTGCATGGGGCGAACCGGCATGCAGCAATGCTTCCAGCTTGCCGGCCGACCCGTGGAGAAAAAAACTCTTAATCTCATCGGCCACTGAGCAGTTTTTCCTCGAAGTTGGTTTTGGTAGGAACGAAATCGAAATCGTATTTCTTGGCGAACTGCAGAAGAGCTGAGGCAGCTCCCGGATCGGCGGGGACGCTCCATTCGTTGGCTGTATCCAGAGGCTGCGCGCCCGGTATAGCTTGCAAGCTTTGCACGACTTTCGGACCATCAACCGGATCAGCGGCAAAGCGCACCAAGAATCCACCGCCCACCCGGGCCACGATCGAACGCAACGACTCACGTATCCATTCATGGCTCAACCGATAGACCGACAAGACCAGTACCACCAGCAGCAGAAAGCCCAGCAATGCTAATTGCACGATCGTGATCTGGTTGGAAGTTGTAGGCGTGATGCGGCGCGAGATCACAACCACGTAAGCGACACAACAGATCCAGGCGACGGCCGCCCAAAGTTTTCCGGCCGTGCTCAGGTAGCGAACGGACTTGTGGTCTTGAATAGGAATAATGAGAAACAGGTAATCCGCCACCAGAAACGCTGCCAGCAACTCCCACCACAGGCGTTGATGTCCGTGGCTGTTGAACCACTCCCAGCGCGCAAACAATGCGGCCACGGTCAAGACGGCGAGAGCCATCCAGAGATAGGAGACGCCCGGGCTGCGAGTCAGCTTCATTTATTGCGACCTTCAGTTTATCCTCTTTAGCGTGGACCTGTTCGCTCTAACCCGTCAACTGGTTGATATTGAATCCGTCACCGGCAACGAAGCCGCGGTCGGCGAGTTCCTTGACCGTACATTGAGCCTGCTCGACTACGAAGTCCATCGGACTCCGGTCGAAGAGAAGCGCTTCAATATTTACGCCGTACCGCGTGGAAGCCCTCATCCGCTGGTGGTGTTTTCCACCCATACGGACGTGGTCCCGCCATGGGTGCCCTCTTCGGAAGACGAACACAACATCTACGGCCGCGGCTCGTGCGACGCGAAGGGGATCATCGCCGCGCAGATCGGCGCCGCCGAGCGCCTGCGTACAGAGAACTTTCCCATTGGCCTGCTCTTTGTCGTAGGCGAAGAGCGCAACAGCGTGGGAGCAATCGTCGCCAATGAAAAAGCCCACGAACTGCATGGCGGAAGCTGCAAATTCCTGATCAACGGCGAACCCACGGACAACAAGATCGCTATCGCATCCAAAGGCGGACTGCGCGTAGAGGTGATCGCGCACGGCAAACTGGCGCACTCGGCCTATCCGCACCTGGGCGACTCGGCCATTGAGAAACTCTTGACTGCGCTCGAAGGCCTGCGCCGCATACCGCTTCCCCAGAACCCGGAAGTCGGTCCGTGCACCATGAACATCGGCGTCATCGAAGGAGGCCACGCGCCCAACGTGATCGCCGATAACGCCCGCGCACAATTGCTCTATCGCCTGGTGGGGCCGTCGGAGGAATTGAGACGGCAAATCATTGCTGCGGCAGGAGACCAGGTGCAGGTCGAGTTTCCATTAGAGATTCCCTTTTTGAAATTCAGAAGCCTGGATGGCATTCCAACCATGATCGCCGCCTTCACCACCGATATCCCAGCGCTGACCAATTGGGGCGAGCCGGTGCTGCTGGGGCCGGGATCAATCCACGTGGCGCATACCGAGCGCGAGTTCGTCGCCAAGCAGGATTTACTCGATGCGGTGGAACTGTACTGTGCGGTGGTGAAGAAACTGCTTTAAGAGCAGTTCTCAGTTCTCAGCTTGAACAAACCAGTTTCTTGTCATTCCGACGCGGAGCGGAGGAATCCCTTTTGTGCCGATGATCCTTAAGCTCTTCTACCCGTAGATTCCTGAAAGCTGATAGGGATTCCTCGTCGCTGCGCTCCTCGGAATGACAACCCAAAACTCCGCGTCTCCGCGCCTCCGCGGTTGGTTCCCATTCTCGATATAATAAAAAGATTCTCCCTGCTCAAAATAGCGGCCGGGGAGCACCAGGCCCAACTCCAATGGATTTCAAACTACAAAGCGACTACAAACCCCAGGGCGACCAGGGACCAGCCATCGAGCAGCTCACGCGCGGCCTCATTGACGCGGAAAAGCACCAGGTGCTGCTGGGCGTGACCGGCTCGGGCAAGACCTACACCATGGCCAAGATCATCGAGCAGTTGCGGCGGCCGGCCGTGGTGATCGCGCATAACAAGACCCTGGCGGCGCAGCTTTATCACGAATTCAAGAACTTTTTTCCGCAGAACGCGGTGGAATATTTCGTCTCGTACTACGACTACTACCAGCCTGAGGCCTATATCCCCGCCGGCGATGTGTATATCGAAAAAGAGGCGACGGTCAACGAAGAATTGAATAAGCTCCGCCTCTCTTCCACCCGATCGCTCTTTGAGCGGCGCGATTGCATCATTGTGGCCTCGGTAAGCTGCATCTACGGTTTGGGTTCGCCTGAGGCTTACTACGGCATGATGCTCTTCCTGGAAAAAGGACAGAAGATCAAGCGCGAAGACATTCTGCGCAAGCTGGTGGAAATTCTCTACGAGCGCAGTGAAGGAGATTTCCGCCGGGGAACGTTTCGCGTGCGCGGCGACGTGATCGAGGTGCAGCCTCCGTATGACGACATGGCCTACCGCATCGAGCTGTTCGGCGACGAAGTGGAATCACTCTCGCAGATTGATCCGCTCTTCGGCACCGTGAAGCAGAAGTATGCGCGGCTGCCCATTTATCCCAAGACCCACTATGTCTTGAAGCCGGAGAGCAAACATAAGGCGATAGCTTCTATTAAAGAAGAGCTGGCCTGGTGGGAAAAAGAGCTGGAAAAGCAAGGACGGCTGGTGGAAGCCCAGCGCATACACCAGCGCGTGCGCTTTGATCTGGAGATGATCCAGGCCATGGGCTACTGCCACGGCATTGAGAATTACTCGCGCCACTTCACCGGACGCATGCCCGGCGAAGCCCCACCCACCTTGCTGGATTACGTCCCGCGCGATTACCTGCTCTTCATTGACGAATCGCACCAGACCGTTCCCCAGCTTCACGCCATGTGGCACGGCGACCGTTCGCGCAAGCAGGTGCTCATTGAATACGGCTTCCGCATGCCTTCGGCGCTGGATAACCGTCCGCTTTCGTTTGAAGAGTTCGAGCATCGCGTGAACCAGGCGGTCTATGTCTCGGCGACGCCGGGACCGTATGAGCTCACGAAATCCGCCGGGGTAGTGGTGGAGCAGATTATCCGCCCCACGGGCTTGGTTGATCCTGAGGTCGAGATCCGCCCGGTCAAGGGACAAATTGACGACCTGCTGCATGAGATCCGCGAGCGCGCCAACCGTCATGAGCGCGTGCTGGTGGGAACGCTCACCAAGCGCATGGCCGAAGACCTGGCGGAATACTACAGCGAGGTCGGCGTGCGCTGCCGCTACATGCACTCGGAGATCGAGACCCTGGAGCGCGTCAAGATTTTGCGCGACCTGCGCAAGGGTGAATATGACGTATTGATCGGCATCAACCTGCTGCGCGAAGGCCTGGACCTGCCCGAGGTCTCCCTCGTCGCCATTCTCGATGCCGATAAAGAGGGCTTCCTGCGCTCCTCGGGTTCGCTGATTCAAACCATGGGCCGCTGCGCACGCAACCTCAACGGAAGAGCGATTCTCTACGCCGACAGAATCACTGATTCCATGAAGAAAGCCATGGATGAAACCGACCGGCGCCGCGCCCTGCAAAGAGCTTACAACCAGGAGCACGGCATTACCCCGGAGAGCATTGTCCGGTCTTTGGATATGACGCTGGCCAAGATTGTGCAGGCCGACTATACGGACTTCGTCGATGCTGCCGATGGAATCCCGGACTTCAAATCGCAGGAAGAGCTGGATGCCCACGTCGCCAAACTCGAGAGCGATATGCGCGAAGCCGCCAAACGCTTCGAGTTCGAAAAGGCGGCGAAGCTGCGCGATACGATCAAGGATTTGCGGACGAAGGAGTTTCTGTTCACATGAGAAAATCTTCGCCGCGGATGAACGCGGATTTGCGCGGATTTCTGTTGGAGCTATTTTGAGTCCCCACCACGCCACTTGCTGAAAAGGCGCAACAGATGCTAAGTCTTTAATAATAAATGACATATCGAAGAAATATAGTGCACTAGCAGCTAGTGGCTGGCCGTCATCAACATTTAGAGCATCCGGTTAAGATCGGCGCTCTTCTATTCGCCATCGTACAAGTCGTTCGGATGTCATGCCGAGCGAGGGCGTGCCCGAGTCGGGGCACCCCGAGGATATCTCGTTTTGCCCATGCCGCTGTAAGGCATTCTCTAAGAAACCTTCAACCTGAACTGAGCTGCTGTTTTGAGTCGTCCCACGAGCCACTTGCAGAAGAGGAGGCATGACCGCTAAGCCTCTAGTAATCAACAACATACTGTCGAAATATAGTGCACTAGCAGGTAGTACACTCCCGTCATGCGCCGTCTTGCTGAGTACTGAATTCCGAGTACCTGCGTACTACTCAATAAATTTTCAAAGAGCTGGGACCAAAGCAGCATCCTGAATGCCGTCAGACCATTATGATCCACAATTTTCGTGGAGTGAACTGTTTGATATCAGCTTGATACCACTACCGGAAGCCTTTCTTTCCGCCGCGGATGAACGCGGATTTGCGCGGATTTCAATGCCGACGGACGTAGTAGTGGGTAGTCCGGCCAAGCTTCTGGTCATCAAATTCGCGCTTTTTGCGAAGGGCAGCGGTTTTCTGTATAACATCATTTGCAGAAAGCTGATCGGAGCCGCATGGATGTGCACTTGGTTGATGGGACGTATGAATTGTTCCGGCACTTTTTCGCTGTGCCCTCTGCGAAAGATGCGAACGGCAAGGAAGTCGGCGCAGTACGTGGTGTGCTGAATTCCGTTTGGTCCATGATCGAACGCGGTGCAACCCATATTGGGGTGGCAACCGATAAGGTCGTGGAGTCGTTTCGCAACGATCTGTATCCGGGATACAAGACCAGCGAAGGTGTGGCTCCGGAGTTGCTCTCGCAGTTTCCCATTCTGGAAGAAGCGCTCGAAGCCATGGGAGTGGTGGTGTGGCCCATGGTCTACTATGAGGCCGATGACGCGCTCGCTTCCGCCGCCGCCAAAGCAGCCAAAGATCGCAGTGTGAAGCAGGTGTTCATTTGTACGCCGGATAAAGACCTCAGTCAGTGTGTTGTGGGCACACGAGTCGTTCAACTGGACCGCAGGCGCGAAATCTTGCGCGATGAAGCCGGCGTTGTGGCCAAGTTCGGGGTGAAGCCGCAATCCATTCCGGATTACCTGGCGGTGGTCGGCGACAGTGCAGATGGCTTCCCAGGTGTGCCAGGATGGGGCCTGAAAGCTGCATCTCTTACCTTGTCCCGATACCCCCACCTTGAAGATATTCCGAAGGAATGGCGGGAGTGGCACCCCTCGATCAAGAAGGCGCGCACGCTCTCGGAATCGCTATTCAACGCATGGAACGACGCTCTGTTGTTTCGCACCCTCGCAACCCTGCGCCTGGATGTTCCCGTTTTTGATACGGTCGAGGACCTTGGCTGGAAGGGACCGCGCCCGAACTTTGAGGAATACTGCCGGCGAATGAAGTCACCTGCTCTGCTTGGCCGCGTTACGTCGGCAAAATCAAAGTAGTTTCGGGTTTCAAGTTTCGAGTTTCGAGTTTTCCCAAATACGAATTTTCCCGAGAATGCCCTGCTGCGGCATGACAGCAGACCCCTTTGCGGGGCTTGACAGTCGATTCGTTGCGGCAGTAATATAACTTTTCGGTTATACAACCGATAAGTTATGGAACAAATGACCCCTGATCGCCTTGACGCAACGTTCGCAGCGCTGGCTGATCCCACGCGGCGGGCGATCCTGGCCCGGCTGGCCTCGGGTGAGGCGTCGGTAATGGAGCTGGCTGAGCCGTTCGCGATGAGCCAGCCCGCGATCTCCAAGCACCTTAAAGTTCTGGAGCGCGCCGGCCTGATTTCGCGCGGCCGCGACGCGCAGCGCCGGCCGCGCCGGCTCGAAGCCAAGCCGCTCGCGGAGGCCACCGACTGGCTGGAGCGCTACCGGCAGGTTTTGGAGAGCAACTTCCAGCGCCTCGATGCCCTGCTCGGCCAGATGAAGTTCGAAGAGAAAAAAGGTGGACGCACGAAGCGTCACGGGAAAATACCAATCGCCAGGAGAAAACACCAATGAGCAGTGGAACTTTGAAAGTAACAACGCGTGGCGACCGGGAGATCGTGATGACACGCGTCCTCGACGCGCCGCGCCGCATGGTCTTCGACGCTTTCACCAAGCCCGAACTGGTCAAACGCTGGTTACTCGGGCCGCCGGGCTGGTCAATGCCGGTCTGCGAAATAGATCTGAGAGTCGGCGGCAGCTACCGCTACGTGTGGCGCCACGTCAACGGAAATGAAATGGGGATGGGCGGCGTCTACCGCGAAATTGTGGCGCCGGAGCGGATTGTCGCCACCGAGAAGTTCGACGAGGCCTGGTATCCGGGCGAGGCTGTAGGCACGCTCCTCCTGGTTGAGCAGGGCGGAAAGACCACAATCACGCAGACGGTGCTCTACGAGTCGCGCGAGACACGCGACGGCGTTCTCAAGTCCCCCATGGAGAGTGGCGTAGCTGCGAGCTACGACAAGCTCGCTGAGATGTTGGCGGTAAATTAAAAAATAATTAAAGGAAACTATATGCAAAAAATCACTCCGTTCTTGTGGTTCGACGGCAAAGCCGAAGAGGCGATGAATTTCTATGTTTCTGTCTTCAAGAATTCGAAGGTTGTGCGCGTTAGTCGATATGGAGAAGGAGGACCAGGACCGAAGGGGACGGTCATGTCGGCGACATTCCAACTCGATGGACAAGACTTTTTCGCACTCAACGGCGGCCCGCAATTCACCTTCACGCCGGCCATATCCTTTTTCGTGAACTGTGAGACGCAGCAAGAAGTAGACGAGCTGTGGGAGAAGCTTTCTGAAGGCGGGAAAAAAGAAAGATGCGGCTGGCTCAAGGACAAATATGGTCTGTCGTGGCAGATCATTCCCTCGGCTTTAGGCAAAATGTTGCAAGACAAAGATGCTGAGAAATCAAAAAGGGTCATGAAGGCAATGCTTCAAATGGACAAAATTGACATAAAAGCTCTAAAGCAAGCGTATGAGCAACAATAGTCCAGCACAGGCGGATGACGCTGGGTTAATTTGGATCGGCGTTCATCTGTTTCACCGCAGAGGGCGCAAAGGAACGCAGAGGAACCAGGCACAACAGGGATTTCGCCATTTCCTTTCGGCAGACTCAGGGCAGAAATTTAGTGCCAAGGAGGTTATGGCTGGGCTTCGGATTCGGTCTGGAAGCGGCGGAAACGCTCCGTGGTTTCACCGCCATGCGCGGCGTACCAATCTTTCCATTTTACTGGATCATCGCCCAGCTCCTGGTCTGTAATCTCGCGGAGCGCGCGATAACCGTAGGGACGGGTGTCTTCATCGAGCTGCTTGTCTTCCACCATTTCAATCAAACCGGGAACCGCCAACATTCGTTGAGCACGAGTCAGCATTCCGCAGTGGGCCAAACCGCATCCGCCGCCCTGGACGCGCACATAGTCCGAAGAATCATGATGGAAGGCATTCACCAGATCAGGCACGGTGTCGTCTGTACCGATAAATGAAATTGCTGAAACTGCGGTATAGCGGACTTGCTCATCCTCGGAGCGCATCCATGCCCGCAGTTCGTTGTGGATTCGCTCAGGCTCAACGCCACGGTTGGCCAACAGCCCAAGTTCGGTGATGGCTGTCAACTCCTTGGAAGCATTGTTCTCGACTGCGTGAATCAATTTTTCGGCTTCTTCCTCGCTTTTGTGAATGCCGAAGGCAGCGAGTTCAATTTCGCAGGAAGCGGCCCGCACGCGCAGATCGTCTCCGTTGAGCGCCACTTCAAGCAAAGTGTTCAGGGAATCGGTGTATTGGATTTTGCCCACCCACTGGGGCGCGCGCCGCTTAATCTCGTTGGTGGCGCCACGATGATGGGAGATGGCAAATTGCAGCAGCATCTCGGCCTGCTTCTGGGTTTCGAGGCCGTTTACGATGTCGTACTCTACTTCAGACATTTTGGATGTAGTGCCCTGGACTGGCTCTCCCGGCGGAGGGAGCTTGTGTCCGGTGATTTCTCCCGGCGCGCTCTGCCCAAGCACGAGGGCCGATGTAAAGAGAACGCACAATAAGAGTGCCGCGCACGATGCTGCCCTGCATTGGAATGGTTTCATGGTTGTGTCTCCCACTATCCCTGGAACGGCAATTTTTCCTTTGCTTGCAAAGTTTTTCAGCCGTTCGGGACCGGATTCTGAGAGACGCGGTCCTGCAACAGATTTTTGGCCAATTCACTGGCGGTGTGCGCAATATTCATGTTGGCTGCAGGTGCGGTTGTTTTCTTCTTTTGTTTCAGGTCAGTCAACTCGTTCACGACCGCGATTAATTGCTCCTCTTGCACGGGCTTCACCAGGAACGCGGCGGCGCCTTCCTTGAGAGCGTGCTCCCTATATTTGACACCGGCGCGGGAGGTTACGACCACGACAGGAACACGATTAATCTCAGGTTGCTCGCGAAGCAGGGCCAGCAGCTCGTATCCGTTGGTACGAGGCATCTCGAGGTCGGTAATCAGCAAGTCACAGTTGCTGCGGCCCAGCATTTCCAGCGCCTCCAGGCCGTCGGAGGCGAGCTTGACGCGGTAGCCGGCTTTTTCCAACATACGGCCGACAAACTTGCGTACGCTGATGGAGTCATCAGCAAGAATAATGACTTTTTCTTCGGCCACAACATCGGTAGCCGCTGCGGGAACAGAGCTGTGGACCGCGGCGGCCATTTCGGGAGCGTAAATCCGCGTTACATTAGGATGGGTGTGGGCCATCAGCGGACGCCGCTCGGCAGATTCACCCACCAGCAACCGGTTCAGATCAACCAACAGAATCAAAGTGCCATCGGGAGCGATCGTAGTTCCGGGGAACAATTTCACGTTGCGCAGATATTCACCCAAGCTCTTGACCACGATTTCATCCTGGCGGAGAACGTCTTCAACAATTACGCCTACCTGCCGTCCGCTGGCACTGACCATCACCATGCGATAGTGGTCGTTGACCGGCTCAACCGGTTCCAGTTGAAGGAGCGCATCAAGCCGCACGACTTCGGTCACAACCTCGCGGACCTTGGTAAACAGCTTGCCGTCGGATTCTTCAAGGTCGTTGATCTTCACGCGACGAATCTCTTCCACAAAAGCCAGCGGGAAAGCAAAGGTAGAGCTGCCGCAGCGTACGAAAAGCGCCTGCGAGATGATAAGCGTCAGGGGAACCTTGAGGGTGAAACGCGTGCCCAGCAACTTTTGCGTATCCACTTCAATCTCGGCATTCAAGGCATTCAGGTTGGCGCGCACAACGTCTAAACCAACGCCGCGTCCGGCCAGCTCGGTCTTATGAGGAGCGGTAGAGAAGCCGGGATGAAAGAGAAACTCCAGCAATTCGCGCTCACTCAGCTTGGGCGCGTCTGCGGCGCTTACCAGTCCTGCCTCGACTGCCGTGTTGCGTACGCGGTCAAAATCAATGCCATGGCCGTCGTCTTCCACCTCAATAAAAATGTGGTTGCCACGAGGATAGGCGCGCACGGCCACCTTGCCGACTTCACTTTTTCCGGCGTGATAACGGTCTACGCCGCGCTCCACGCCGTGGGCCACTGCGTTGCGTACCAGGTGAATGAGCGGATCGGAAATCTGCTGGATGATGTTGTTGTCGAGCTCGGTCTCTGCGCCAGAGAGCGCAAGCTCCACCTGCTTGCCGCTGGCCTTGGCGGCATCGCGGGCGGCGCGCGAAAGGCGGGTATAGAGATTGCCGATGGGCACCATACGCGCTCGCGTGATCTCATCCTGCAGACCACGGGTAAGCTTGGTGAAATCGTCCACGTCGGAATCCATGCGGCGCACCAGACGATCCACTTGGGTCAGAAGCTCTGCGATATCCGACGAAATTTCTGAGAGCGAGTGGGAAAAAACGCTGAAGTCGTCTTGGCGATCCAGCTCCAAATCGCCGAAATTGGGAAACTTGGTGCGGCTGGAGGTTTCCCGAAATAGGGAGGCTTCGCGCTCGCCGCTCACCCAGGCCGTCTCACCGCCAAAGCCGGATTTACTGAAACCGCCTCCCGGCTGCGAGGTTGGACGGGAGAGAGTGAGTTTGCCGAACTCGTATTTTTCCTGGAACTCGGAGATTTTTTCGGAGATGCGTTCCCTGGTGAAATTGAGGGCATCGGCCAAGCGCGCCAGCTCGGCCATGCGTCCGCGCATACGCGTGCGGTTGATCACCAACTCGCCTACCGCATTCAACATCTGGTCCAGGCGCTCGAGAGAGATGCGGACAGACTTAGACAGCGGCAAAGCGATAGGCTCATCCAGGCGGGCGGCAGGCAAAATCCGGATTTCTTCTTTCGCGGCTAGATTCTTCTCTGTGCGCGGCCGTTTCATCTCGATGCGAGCGAAAGGCTGCGGAGGTTGAGTCGGAGCTGGTTCAACGGAAGCTGCGGCGGATTTTTTTGCTGACGCGGATTTTTTTCCTGGCTCGGCAGCTTTAGATTTCGCTTCGGTCTCTGCAGCTTGTTCTGGAGCTTCTTCCGGGGCGAGGCTCGCGATGCGAATCAGCAGCAACTTGACCGAGAGCTGCAGCGTGGTTTCATCCGGCCATTGTTTGTAGAGGATCTTTTTCAGGACATCTACCGATTCCAGGCAGATATCCACAATTTCAGCGCTGGGTGGCAGCAATCCGTCACGCAGACGGCCTACCAGGTCTTCTGCGCGATGGGCCACGCGCGCAATGCGCCGCCATCCTACTTGTGCCGCTGCGCCCTTCACCGTATGAATTGCGCGAAAAAGACGATGAATGTCTTCATTGGCGTGTGGATTGGCTTCAAGCGAGAGCAGGCACTCGGTCACAACCTGGAGATGTTCTTCTGCTTCAGGAATAAAAAACTCCAGGACTTCCTGGGATATTTCGCCATCCGGGGGCAGGTCGGCAATTTGAATTTCCGCCTGCGGTGCAGCAGAAATAATCGGCTCTTCCGCGACTCCCTGCCATAGGGCAGCGCCTGCGGCTGAAGGCACAGCTTTTCCGGTCTTGGAAGCAACCGCCGGTCCCTGCTGCTTGAACGCAAATGGATACTTCTTGCGGAAGGCATTGATGTCTTCGGTTGTCTCAACTCCGTTGGTGTTGATCATCAGAAGATCAGACTCGAGGAGAGCGCCGGCTTCTGAGATAAACTCCACGATCGGCGCGGTCGCATCTGCTCCCAGGGTCGTATTCATGGCGTACTGAAAGATGTGCGCCAGCTTGCCGGCAATTTCGGAAAATAGCGGGAAGCCACTGGAAGCAGCACTCTCCCGCAAGGTCTGCGCCGAAACGAAAAGCCGCTCAATATCTTCCGGCATGGGATAGGGATCCAGCAGAAGGCCGGAATACTCGCGCAGAAATTGCAAATGCTTGGAAGCGTTGTGCAGAAAGGTTTCCGCGGATGGCGCAAGACGATGGGGAGGCGTTTTTTTCATGCGTTCTTCTCCCGTTCGGCTTTCCGTTCAGCCTTTCCGTTGTGGCGAGCCATCCCGTGCACGCCCTTGCTGGGTTTGGGTGCAATCGGTTTCTGGTACAGAATGAAATCACCGTGCGTCGAGGCCTCGAATTTTCCACTCGCCCTGGGGATGGGCTCTTCGTGCCCAACAAAAAGATATCCTCCGGATTCGAGGTACTCGTAAAAACGGTGGACCAGCGCAGCGCGGCGCGTCTCACTGAAGTAATTCAGCACATTGACGCAAAAGATAATGTCGAAGCGGCCCATATACACGGATTGCGTCAAATTCATTTGCGCGAAGGAGACCATGTTGCGCACCTGGGGCCGAACCAGGTATTGATCACCCAGCCGGGTGAAATACGTTTCTTTTTGCCGGGGACTGAGCGCCACAAGCGACTGCGCCGAATAAAGACCGCGCTCAGCCTGTTGCAGAGATTTTCGGCTGATGTCGGTGGCCAGAATGTGAATGTTCCAGGCGCCGGCAAACTCCAGCGAATCGCAAATCCCCATGGCGATGGAATAAGGTTCCTCACCGGTGGCGCATCCTGCGCTCCATATTCGCAGGCTGCGGGGATTCTCCCAGAACTTTTTCTGGTGCATCTCGCGCAGCACCTTTTTTTCGAATACGGTGAAAACGGAAGGATGGCGCAAGAAATGAGTTTCCTGGGCCAGCAGGTGTTCCAGCAGCTCATCGTATTCCAGGCTGGAAGCACGCACAACGCGCAGCAGGTCTGAGACATGCGGCATTTTTCTTGCGCGCATGTATTCGTGAATCCGGACTGGGAAGTGACGCTCCTGGGAATTGTCGAAAAGAATTCCAGAACGTTCTGCAATATGCGCGCAGACCTCGGAAAGCTCATGCCCGGTCACGGTCACGTTCGCGGATTGGTTTTTTTCCGTCATTCGACGGGGTGTCAGTCCAGGGCCAGTCTTGTCTCAATGAACGAAGTGCTTATCGCCGCCGTACGGACCTTGCCGGATATTATCTCTGGGAAGCGGCCATGATTTCCACTACATTTCCGGCCACCGGCGCCGGCGAGCTGATGCGGAACTGCGACAGTGCTTCATTCAACTGTTCGGAGAGCTTTACCATGTTCTCAACCGTGCGGGTTGTCTGGCGAGCACCTTGCGATGTTTGCCGTGTGATGTTGCTGATAATTTGCATCGCCTGGGCCACACCCTCCGTACCACGCACCTGCTGCTTGGAGGCAAGAGAAATTTGCTGTACCAGGTCCGCCGACTGACGGACCACGATGGAAATGGCTTCCAGTGCCCTGCCCGCCTGGTCGGCAAGACGCGCCCCCACTTCCACCTCCTTGGTGCCCTCTTCCATCACCACCATGGCGTCGTTGGTTTCAGCCTGGATGGCTTTGATGAGAGCAGCGATATCTTTCGTGGCGGTACGTGAATGCTCCGCCAGCTTGCGTACTTCGTCGGCAACCACGGCAAAGCCGCGTCCAGCCTCGCCGGCACGCGCCGCCTCAATGGCTGCATTCAGGGCCAACAGGTTGGTCTGCTCGGTAATGTCGTTGATTACCTTCACAATCTCAGAGATTTCCAGAGAGCGTTCGCCCAGTGATTTGACCTTCCTGGCCGTGGCCTGCACCGAAGCCCGGATGCGTTGCATGCCCTCCAGCGTGTCGCGCACAGAACGGTTGCCTTGTTCAGCAGCATCAAGGGCGCGGCGCGCGGCCTCTGCGCTGGCTTCCGCATTATTGGAGACTTGCTTCATGGAGCGAGTGAGCTCTTCTACCGCAGAGGAAGTATTGCCGATCTCCTGGTCCTGTTGCGTAGCGCCACTGGCCATCTGCTCGGAAGAGACCAGAATCTCGTTGGCGCTGCTGGAGACATCAATCGCCGCCTTGCGTACGCGCTCGAGCAGCTTGGTAAAGTTGTCGAGCATGTCGTTGACCGAATCCACCACGTTGCCCAGGGCATCATCGGTTACAGTGCCGCGCAGGCTCAGGTCACCACGGGCAATCTGGCTGGTAATGGTGAGAAATTCAGTGACGCTCTTCTGCAGGGCTTCCTGGGCCTCTTGGTTGTAGAGCTGGAGGACGACCTTTTCCATGGTGTGATTCAGATTGTCGGCAATCAGGCCAAAATCGTCGTGAGTTTCGATCTGTACTCGCGAACGGTAGTCGCCGCTTTCCAGTTTCTCGGAAAAATCGGTAAGTTCCTGCACCGGCTCGATCAGCTTCTTTCCTAAAAACCAGATCAGCCCCACGGGCAATGCACAGGCAATCAAGTAGGCGAACCACATCTTTATTGCCGAAGTACCCGACCAATTCCCAACGTCGAAAACACCCGCTTCAGGTGATTGCCTGCCCGCGCTGTAAGACAAAAACAGAACTGTAAAGATGGCAACGATATTCACTGCCACCAATATCCATAAGACCGTCTTTAACTGGCCTTTCATAACTGCCTCCACAACCAAACCCAGTCCCAGAAATAAACTCGCCGTTGCTGAGAACTGAGAAACGACAAACTGCTTCTAAATCACTCCTATTGAAAATGCCTCTGCCATGCCTCTCAAATCAAGCGCCAAGGCCAAACGATCTTCCTCATGCCGCAGCATGCCGCAGCAGTGGCTTATGCCGCTCGGCGCCTCTTCCAATTGCAGCGGCCCGGAGCTGGCAAATGTTCCAATCACCTCATCGGCAGCAATTCCTAATCGCACGACGTCCTGCCCCGGTTCTTGTGACAACACGGCTACAACCACATGCCGCGGGAGCAGGTCCGGCCTGCGGCCCTCGCTGAAGGCGATATCGACAATCGGCACAATCGCACCGCGCAAATTGAAAATTCCCATCAAAAACGCCGGAGCCAGCGGAACAGGCGTAACCGCCGGCCACTCCACTACCTCTTCCAACTCCAGCATGGAAAGGCAAAACCGTTCCCTGCCGGCACGGAAGACGCAATACTGTCGCTCGGGAAGTCTCTTCTGCAGGTCGGCTTCAACCGGCTCATTCAAACTCTGCTGGTCTAGATTCTGTTGGTCTAAATTCTGTTGCTCCTGGCTTTGTGCTTCCTGCGAAGCCGGTTGTACGGCCGGTTCGACTTGTCTTCTGTCAGCCAAGAGATCAATTCTGCTTTCTGCTTATGTAATTATCCCAGTGAAAGGTGCAATTGTTCAGCCACAGCATCTCACCTGTCACTGAATGATTAACAATATTTTTAATTGCCAAGTAAATCAGATATTTACCGCAAATTTTCAGATGAATTATGCGCCGGAGACAGGAGACTGAGATACACGGGCTGTCTCAGAATGAGACCCTTTTTCGGCAAACTGCATTTCGCTCTCCAATGAAGAAAAGCGCTGCATTACTTCGTGCATACGCATCGCCATGGTGTGAATGGTATGCACCTGATCGCGGGCTTCTGCACTGAGCATGCCCGGTTCGAGCAGCAGAAGCTCGGCATTTCCAAGGACCGAGGTCAAACAGTTATTTAAGCCGTGGCGCATTTCCAGCATGTAACGGCCCAGGGTGGCATGGCGCTGGCTGGCCGCCACTACCTGCTCAGCGTGCTGAAGATAACGTTGGGCTTCGGCGCGACGAAGTATCTCGCCCGCCATTTGAATCAGGACATCGAGCCAACCATCGGTCTGGCGCAAAACCAGCGCCCGCGGACGCATACTGCGAACCTGGCTGGCATCGCCATCGGCTGCCACCACCAGGGCCGGAATGCCGGAATTTTCCAGCGCCGACAAGACTGCTTCACGGCCGCGGACCCGCGGACCGAGAATCGCAATTCCGTGAACGGAAAAGTTCGCAGTCTGGCATAAGTCGCTGCTCATCAAGGTGAAAGCCGGAACGAGACGTTCCATCTGCCAGCGGCCGACAACGCTACGGGCAAATTCGGCCTCGTCGGCAATGATCAGCACAGCTTCGTTGACGGCAAACCCGTTGGTCTCTTCGGGCGGATTTTGACCACTCGCAGGATGCCCATTATGGGACTGCGGCGTGCTGGCGGATTCGGTCGCGATTCGTTTTTCGTTCATAACATCCGTCTTTGAACCGTTCCTCAGCGGCCTTCTATAAAAACTCTACTTAGCAAGCTTCTCGGCTTCCTCAATGATCATGAGGAGGCGCTTGCTGGTGGCTGCCAGATTTACCGTGCTATCAATATCGTTGTTCTGCTTGGCAACCGAAACTCTTGCCTGAATCTTTGCCGATTCATACTTGGCAACATGGATGGCGGAGCGCAGGTCGGTAGCAGAGCCTCCGTGTTTGCGCAATTCCATCTGCGCTGCCAGGAATGCACGGGCGGCTACAGAGCGCTGCAGCGTCTCGGAAGTCTCGTCTCCCCCTTTGAGAAAAGCAGCAACTTCCCAGGTAGAGAGCATGAGTTTTATGTTCCCCACCGTAACACTGGCCACCGCGGGAGTCTTAATGTTGTTGCTGGCCAACTCCTGCGGAATCTTGTGCTGGATGGCCTGCAAATCGGCAATCACAACCGGCGTCGGAGTGGTAATGACTGGATTCGGCGACGGGATGGCCTTTTCCGGCGTAACCACTGGCCTCGCCGGTACGGGCGCAATCACGGGAGAGAAAGTTTTTTCTGGCGTGACCACCACCGAAGATCTCTCTGCCTGGAAAACCGGTGGCATCTCCAATTTCTTTTCGGCAATCGGCTCCCTGGCTGGCGGCGGTGAAAAAGTTGCAGCCGGCGCAGGCGGTGTGGGAGGAGGAGCAGAGAATACTGGTGGCGGTGGTGGCGCGGGGCTTGGCGGCGCCTTTGGAGCTGCTACCGAAGCAATTGCATCTCTGACAGCAGAACTTGTTGATGGCGGCGGCACATCGGCTCTGGGAGCACCGTTGCTGGAGTGATCGGTAACCGCCTGCATCATGGCATCTTCGGAGAAATCGGCTTCTGGCGGAACTGCGATCGATCCTTTTTCAGGAGCAAGCGCCAGGGCCTCTTCCACGGCGCCGCGGATTTCGATCAGCTCCTTAAAATTCTGCCCGGCGGCATAGGCGGCACGGAAGGGCTTTTTCCATTCCTGGCAAACCTGGCGCAGGTTTTCGAGTGTTTCCATCGGGCCCAGGCTGGCGCGCACGCAATTCACCGTACGCACTCCACGTTGCTCCAATTCGTTGATGGAGAAGCGAATGGCGTGCAGGTCAGCCGCAATCAACCGGACAAAAGTACGCCTGACCAGAAAATTGAATCGCGCAATCGCAACCAGGGCGGTTGGGCCAAAATACATATCACCAGCACTGGTCTTAAGCTCGCGCATTTTTTCCAGGATGCCTTCCCCCAGCAGGTCGCGCAGGCTGTGGAGCGTATCCAGGTCCTTGGCGCCGCGGTCGAGCGGCTCCAGCCACTTAGGCGGATGCAGCCCTACTTCTCCCAAGATTGGTTCCAGGACCTGCGCTACCTCTTCAAATTCCACATCGCGCTCGTAAAAACCTGTAGGAGCACAAGAAGAAAGATATTGCACGAGAAGAAAATCAACTTTGTCGCGATCAGATTCGGTTTTGGTTTCCTTCTGCAGGTGATGATTGACCAGAGAGCGCAAATTATCTTCGGTACCAAGCCGGGACGTCTGCAAAAGCTGGCGGAGCTGATGCACATGAACCCGCTCATCCATTTGCGCGAACCATCTCTGGATGTTCTGAAGGCTCTCGGGCTCACTGCGGTCAATGGGAGACTCCAGTTCACGGCAAGGAAGCAAACCCACAGAGAACCGTTCCAGCAGGGAGCTGTAGACGGTATAAAGCTTGCGGGCCTCACGCCAGTAAGCAGCAACTTCCGTGATTGGCTTGGCGGTTGTAGTCATGCCTTGATGATCCAGTTGCTAATCTCGTGGCTAAAGCGGGCAGCCACCACGGTCTTTCCGTTGTGATACTGCACAGCAATCACCGCGGCCTCAAAACGGAGAGAGCCGTCTGCGTTTTCCAAGCGCACTCTGTCTTCGAACTCCAACGGCAAGGAGGAAATAAATAGGACCTCCTGTGAAGTACCGACTTCGATTAGCGTGTTCTCACTCAAAACGTGCTCCGCGGGTTCAACCCCCTGGGCGTTCAGCGCGGTCACGCGCACCGGAATGCGCATGGGAGTTGCGCCCGGGAAAAACTGCGCCAGCTTGGTTACAGGTGATTCTTGCGCTGCGCCAGCAGTGGCCGCGTCAGCCCGTGACCGGGGCTGCGATTTCCAATCAACTGCAGCTTGGTTGGACACTGTCACCTCAACTCTCCACTCGTCTCAAAATGAATCAGATGACACCAACAACGTTTCCCATCCTTAGCTCGGAGAAAGCGAAATTGGAATTGGGGTCGCGCCTTCACCAAAACCATTTCTGCAAGCAAAGTTTTATTCAATCCAGGCAGAAACGTTGCGAGTAGTGAAGCTGACCTCTTAAGGTAACAGCACGAACATGGCCAAAATCTGCTAGTAGGAGAATTGTATCTAAATCTTTTGATTTGTGCCATTTGGAAAAATAAATCCACGCAAAAATACCTGAATCTCTCATTTTTCCGTCTCAAGATGAAACACTGTCTCACAGGAAATCACAACTGGGGGAGTGTAGCTACCCTTCAAGCACTGATAGCCGTGGATTTCAGTAATTTGTAACGCTTCAATTTGCGGTAGAGAGTGGCCCGGCTGATGCCTAATATCTTGCCAGCCAGCACTTTATCGCCCTTAACCTGCTCGAAGACACGCTGAATTGTTATCCGCTCCAGGTCTTCCAGGTCGGAGGTGTGTGCCTCAGCCGCCTGGGTTGGCATTTCTGTTTCCAACCCTGCCGCATACGAGGGGCGCAAAGCTGGCGGCAGATCATAGACATCAATCACATCCTGATTGCGCAATGTCACCGCGCGCTGAATGCAATTCTCCAGTTCGCGGATATTGCCCGGCCAGTCATACTGCTGCAGACATTTCATGGCGGCATTCGTCATGCGCAGTATCTTCTCGGCAGAGAACCGGTCGAAGAAGTACTCCACCAAAGCAGGAATGTCGGATTTACGCTCGCGCAGCGGCGGCAGATGTACGCTGATGACATTGAGCCGGAAAAAAAGATCTTTGCGGAACGTGCCGTCGCGGTAAGCCGCTTCCAGGTCACGGTTGCTGGCCGCGATCACGCGTACATCGATCTTTACCCGTTCGCTGCTGCCCACACGACGCACCTCTTTTTCCTGCAGGACGCGCAGCAGCTTGGTTTGCATCTCCAGAGGCAGCTCCCCGATCTCATCCAGAAAGATTGTGCCTCCGTCGGCTGCCGGGAAGAGCCCTTTGCTGGATTTGATGGCGCCGGTAAAAGCGCCTTTTTCGTGTCCGAAGAGCTCGGCTTCGATGAGGGTGGGAACAAGCGATCCGCAATCCACGGCAACAAACGGCCGGCTGGCAAACGATCCCCGAAAGTGAATGGCCCGCGCAACCAGCTCTTTTCCGGTGCCACTCTCGCCCATCACCAGCACCGGACTACGCGAATCTTTGAGGCGCGCAATCAGACGCAGCACCTCCTGGATTTTGACCGAAGAACCAACCATGGCATTGAGCTGCATCTCGTTGCTCACGTGGGCACGCAGGAATTGGTTCTCCATCACCAGCCGGACTTTTTCTGCCATGCGCTGCAAAATGAGCTTGAGTTCTTCCACACGGAAAGGTTTGGTCACATAGTCGTAGGCGCCCAGCTTCATGGTTTGCACGGCGCTTTCAATGGAGCCGTGCCCGGTCATGATGGCCACTTCCGTCCGCGGCAGAAGGGCCTTGATGCGCTGTAAAAGCTGGACTCCGGTCATGCTGGGCAGCATGAGGTCGGTCAGGACAATATCGGGCGCCTGCGTTTCCAGCACGGCCAGAGCTGCCTCGGCGGACTCGGCTTCCGAACACACAAAGCCCATGGATGCGCCGATGGTCATGCACAGTTTGCGGATGCTCTGCTCGTCATCCACAATCAGAAATCGCACTCGTAAATCATCTGTCATACATACTGTCTCAATGCGTCTGGCCTACAATCTTTTCCACCGCTGCAACCAGTTGCTGCACGCGGAAAGGTTTTTCCAGACAAGGTGTACCGGTTTTCACCAGGATGGCTGCTGTCTCTTCGCTGGCCGTATCCCCGGTGGTAAATAAAAGCCTGGAAACCATTTCAGGACGATTGGCCGCGATCCAGGCATGCACATCAGCCCCATTAATGCCTCCGGGCGTGCGCATGTCGGAGATGACTCCACTGAACTCCTGTTCTCTGAGCAGGCGCAGCCCTTCCGTTCCGGTGGTCGCCTGGACCACGCGATAACCGTTGCGCTCTAATGCGGAACAGATAAACGCCAGCACCGAAGGCTCATCTTCAATGACCAACACCGGTGCGATTGCCTCTCCTCGCGAATTTGAATTCAACTTCATGCTTGTCCTGGGGATGCTGTGATGATTTTGGCCAGGGTCATTCCGGCCACAGCTTTATCCAAAGCTGCCGGCAGGCGGACGACAAAGGTTGCGCCCGGGCCATTTTCGTTGTTGTGACATAACACTTCCCCGCGATGATCACGCACAATTCCGTAGCAAATGCTGAGACCCAAACCTGTGCCTTTGCCAACTTTTTTTGTTGTGAAGAAGGGATCAAAAATCCGCTCGGGATGCATGACACCAGCACCGTTGTCGCGAACAATGATCTGGCTGAAGCCGTCGCGCTGTTCGGTGGCGATCTCGATGCGTCCTGGCCGGCTGGTTTCCAGCACCGCATCATAGGCATTGTTCAGAATATTGAGCAGGACCTGCTGCAGTTGATTGGGATCTCCCCAAATGGGAGCCAGGGATTCCTGCAATTTTTCCACTACCTCAACCCCATGATTGGCAAAATCATAAGCTCGCAACTGCAGAGTGCGGCGCACCACGGAATTGAGTTGCACCAATTGACGTTGTGGCGGCATCTTGCGGGCGAAACTAAGCAGGTTCTGCACGATCAGCTTGGTCCGCTGGGCCTCCTGCAAAATCATTGCTAAATCTTTTTTGGCTGCAACCGGTATATCAGGGCTGTCGGCCAGCAAGTCCGCAAATCCCAGGATGGCAGTCAATGGATTATTGACCTCGTGTGCCACACCCGAAACCAGTTGCCCGATGGCAGCCATCTTTTCAGCCTGCACCAGTTTGGCCTGCAGCATGACCGCCTCGGTGATGTCGGTCATCACAAAAACCAGGCTGTTCACATTCCCTTGCTCGTCGCGCATGGGACTTAAGTTGACGGAAAATTGCCCCACAGCGCCGTCTCCGCGCGTGATGTTGAGTTCGAGATTATCCACTTGCTGGCCCTGCAAGGTGGCTGCTATCGCCTTCTCCAACGCCTCGCGCGCGGAAGGGTGCACAAGCTCGTGCACATGCCGGCCGAGAATTTCTTCGTCATGATAGGCGCCGGCTTCATAACAGCGGCGGTTGGCGAAGCTGACCAGGCCGGCTGTATCCACCACTAGGATCATGCTTTGCGTGTTGTTCAGGATCTTGCTGTTAAAGTCGCGCTCCCGCTGCAGTTGCGTCTGGATTTCTTTCAATTCGCTGATGTCGAGAATAAGTCCGCGATATTGCAGCACATTGCCCTGCGCATCACGCACTGCAAACGTATTCTGCAGCGTATGAATCAAGGTGCCGTCTTTGCGGCGCAAAGGTTCTTCGAAGTTGTGCAAGACGCCTTCGCGTTCGATGGCTTCGCTGAAACGCGCGCGCCATTCGGGTGAAGGATAAATCTGCCGGCTGATATCCACCTGCAGCAACTCTTCGCGGCTGCTGTATCCCAACATGTGCACAAAGGCTTCATTGACTTCAACAAAGCGGCCCTCAGGTGTGGAGAAGAAAAGCCCCTCGTGGATGTTATCGAACAGTTCGCGATAGCGGCGCTCTACTTCGCGGCGGTCGCTGATATCTTTCAGGACGTGAATGGTCTGCAAGCCTTCTTCGAGTGCACCGTGAATGCGCGAGGTCGAGACCAGATAGCTCCGCTCCTGCACCGGATGAACGTAGTCATCCGTACGATCGGCGCCGCGTCGGCAAAAAGGACATCCCAGACCGTAATCACGGGCAAAGGCAAAAAGGGCACGCATGCTGATGCCAATCAACTCGGGCGGACGCGCCCCAATGGATTCAGCCAAGGAGCGATTCACACGCAGGACCCGGTTGCCCTCGTCATGCACCACGATGAGATCTTCAATGGAATCGAAAATTTCAAGCCAGTGCCGGTTGGCCTGATAAATGCGCGAGAACAGGCGGCAATTATCCAGGGCGACGGATGCCTGGCCCACAACGGCATGAAGAAGATGCTCGTCGGCTTCTTCGGCGGCAATTCCACGGTTCGCCAGACAGAGCAGGCCCAGCAGGTCACCCTGGCCCCCGGTCAGACGGGCCAGCGTTACATCTTTCCACCCGAGTTGGTCGGCTAGTTCCTTTCCCAGCAATTCTTCAGCAGAGGTAATGGCCGTCAGTTGCGTCCCTTCTTGCACCAGTTCCGTCAGGCGCAGATTTAAAGAGCGGGTGAGCGCGCGGTCGGGTTCCCCCGTCGAATCGTGCATGGCCACGACTTCCAGCAAAGTTCCGCGCGCGAGTGTGAGCACGCCTACACGCGCGCCTAACATCTCTGTGATACGCGCGGTGAAACTCTTGACAAAATCCGAAAGCCGTAAAGAAGAGCCTAAATCGAGCGCCAGCTCGATCAGGTCTTCGGAGCGTTTGCGATGTTGGTCCGCAGTGCCTTGGAGCCGGAATAGCTCAAGCAGGGTGCCTAACTGTTCCCCCAAAACGGTCGCCTGATCAGCTACATCGTCATTGAAGAACCGGGTGTTGGTACGATGAAGAAAAACAGCAACTCCGATGACCCGGCCAAATACGATGACCGGCACTACCATCAGAGACTTGGCTTTGTGAAAATCCTTTTGGTTGTCTTTTCCGGGACCCAGTTGGTTTGTGTATAAGGTCCGGTGCTCGCGAACGGCTGTCATTGCTACCGAATCTTCCAGAGACAGCGGCGACTTCTTAAAAGCCCGAGCAAAATAACCATCGGCCTCAAGAGGTCTCAACAAACGCTCGGTTTCTTGCAGCTCCCAGTACCCAACGGCACTTGCATTGAAAAACTTTCGGCTTTCGCGGCAAAAAACAGAAAGGAGGGAGGATAATTCACCGCCATGGGTGGCGGCGGACAACATTGTCAGCAAAACCTCTCGAAAAGGATCACGGGCACCAGAGCTTCGTTTTGCCCGGCTGGCATGTTTTGGGGAACGCGAAGCTGTTTTCTTTGGGGTAAGCATGACGAATAAACGGAAATACCGTTTGTCTCAAAATGAGTTTCCGGGGGAAGGCCGAATGCGAACCTTAATCCCTAATCTCACTTTGAGTCAAGTTAAATTAGGCTGACTGTATCCTCGGAGATAAATCACAAGATTTACAATTCATCTCAACCTGAGACATACTTTCTAGAATATAGACGCGATGAGACAAAACCAAAGCCAGATTTTGAGTTAGAGGTAACTCTTCAGTTATAGACTCAAGTGTATGATTTAATTGACCTTATTCTATTATTCGCGCCCGGTTTTATTTTCATGTCGCACTGGCATTGGCCGTGCAGTACTCTACGAGTCCCAGTGTGTTCCGACGCCGGATTGAAAAACGGCACTTAGCTGTTAAAAGGCGAGAGCGTGTCATCACGTTTGTATAAAAGCAATCAGCAAACAAACGTTGCAATGCTTGACAATGCTCCGATGGCGTGGAGGCGGTAAATGACGATAAGAAAAAAACTGTATATCGGGTTCGCGGCCCTGCTGTTCATAGTCCTTGTGCTGTGGACACTTACCATGCTGTTTTTCCGGCAAGCGTCGCGCACCGGAGACAACGTGCAGAGCGCGGTTAACTCCTCAAATAGCATTGAGCGGCTCCGCTCCCAAATGATGCAGGAACATATGAACCTGAATAACTACCTGCTGAGCGGTGATACCGCAGACTTGAATGAAATCGAGAGCACACGGACCGATTTCAAAACCCTGTTGGGGAAAACAAAGGGCACATTAGGTTCCGATGGGAAAGCCCCCCTGGACAGAGTGGAGAGCGCCGAGCAGGCCTGGTATGACAACTTCGCCTCTCCTCTGATTGAACAACGCAAAAAGTTAGCTGGCAATAATATCGAGGGGCTGCGTAATTTTTATCGTGATTTTTATGCGAGTCACGATCCCGCCGCGTGGGTAAAGACTTCCGATGACAACCTGACTGCAGCCGAGAACGCCAGCCGACAGGCCTTGTTACAGTGGATCGAAGAAGACAATCGTGCTCAAGCCCAGACGTTTTGGGTCGCATTGATAGTAATTTCTGTTTTGGCCGTCCTTCTCGGATGGATGGTTGCAAGTTTTACGGCGAAATCCATCACTGAGCCTCTAGCCCAGCTCATGATGGTCACGCGGGAGGTCAGTGAAACCGGCGACCTGGACCAATCTTTTGCGGTTGACGGCAACGATGAAATTGGCGCACTGGCCACAAACTTCAAGAGCATCATCGTTTATCTGAAGGAGATGGCCGCTATTTCTGAAGCCATTGCCGGCGGTGATTTAACCGTTGCCATCGAACCGCGCTCAAAACATGACACGCTTATGCTGGCCATCGCCCGCATGACAGAGAGCCTGCGCTCCATGGTCAAAAGCGTGCGCGACAACGCAACCCAAGTAGCCAGCGGGTCGGGGCAGGTGGCCGACACTTCCGACAGCGCCGCCAAAGTCAGCGTGCAGGCTTCTTCTGCCATTGATGAGGTCACCAGCACCATGCACGAAATGAGCGTCAACGTGCAGAACATGGTGAAAAATACGCAAACTCAGGCACTCAGCGTGAGCGAAACCTCCGCTTCCATTGACCAGATGGTGGCCTCGATCCAGCGCGTAGCCGACACCTCCAAATTGCTGCTCGACATCTCGCAGAAATCGCGCGAAGAGGTGCACCAGGGCATTACGACCATGGATAAGACCACCGACGGCCTGAGCCGGATCAACGGAGCAATACAGGCTACCGGGCAAATTATTGATGCGTTGGGCAAGCGCGCTGACAGCATTGGCAATATCGTTGAGGTGATTGACGATCTGGCCGAGCAAACCAACCTTCTGGCCTTGAATGCAGCCATTGAAGCCGCCCGGGCCGGTGAACACGGTGCAGGATTTGCTGTCGTGGCCGATGAAGTCCGCAAATTGGCGGAAAAATCAGCCGCTTCGGCCAAGGAAATCTCCGATTTGATCGCCAGTATCCAGAACGAAGCCCGCCAGGCGGTGGACAAAATGGAAAAGAGCACAACCATTGTCAACGAGGGACTGGCCTTCGGCAACGACCTGCAGAATGCGCTCAAGAAAATTTCTTACGTTGTGACCGAGGTATATAAATACGCCCAGGAGATCGGGGCGGCCACCAGCCAGCAATCGCACGGCTCCACGCAAATAGCAAAAGCTACAACCCGGCTCAATGAGATCACACATGAAATCAACTCTTCGGTCGAAGAGCAGGCTGCCGGCGCACAGGCCGTGGTGCGCGCCATGGAAAAAATGCGCGAACTGATTGCGCAAAACACTTCAGGTTCGACCGAACTGGCGAGCTCAGCAGAGCAGATGTCCAAGATGTCGCGCAATCTGCTGGAAACCATGGACCGCTTCGTGCTGGAAACCGGCGGCAACGGTGCTGGTACTCTGCGCAGCCGTGCCGAAGCGCAGACCGCCAGCTACGCTTCAGCGGCGAAGTCCTAGGAACAGAACATGTCGAAACCTCTACATGTTATCGGCTTCAGCATCGGACGCGAGACTTTCGGTGTCCCCATCGAACTCGTGCATCAAATCGTCGGTGTGCCTGAAATTACTGCTGTCCCCGAATCGCCGGATTGTGTGGAAGGCGTGATTAACCTGCGTGGAAAAATTGTTTCCATTGTCGATTTACGCAAACGCTTCGGGGAAAAAGAAATTCAGAAACACAGGAAAAACCGTGTTCTGGTTGTCGAAGTGAACGGCAAAATGGTTGGCTTGATCGTTGATTCAGCCTCCGAGGTCCTTAAAATCCCTCACTCTGAAATTGAGCAGCCGCCCAGTGTTTTCGAGGAAGGCGAGCTGAATTACGTTACCGGGGTGGGCAAGCTGAATGGCCGGCTGATTATCCTGGTTGATCTTACAAAGATTCTGCAGCGGGGCGAATTGCGGCGCGTGGGTGAATTTGCGGAAACTCAGGAGAGTGATGGAAATTCTTCATCCTCAGACAGAGAATCAGCCGGGCCCATGGGTGGCACCGTCAAGGTGCACTGAACGGACATATAGAAAACACTGATGACTACATCTGTCATTCCGATCCAGCTTTCTCAAGCCGAACTGAGGTTGCTGCAAACGCTGATCTATCAGGAATGCGGCATGTTTTTCGATGAACGCCGCGTTGATTTCTTACAGGACCGGCTTCAGCGCAGGCTCAAAGCTACCGGCCTGGATACGTTCTACAGTTATTACCGGCTGCTCATCAGCAATGAGGGCAGGAGTGAACTCTCCGCGCTGGTAGAAAACCTGACGGTCAACGAAACCAGCTTTTTCCGTAATAAGCCCCAGCTCGACCTGTTTCACAAGACAATTTTGCAGGAGATTCTGCACTACAAGCAGCAGCGCCGCGATTTCACGTTGCGCGCATGGAGTGCAGGCTGTTCCACTGGGCAGGAAGCTTACACCATGGCTATGCTGATCTGCGATGCGCTGGCCTACTACTATCTGCGTAATCCGCTTCCTTTCGAGATGCCTTTACCTAAACCCATGGTTCCCCCTCCATGGAAAGTGGAAATCCTGGCGTCGGACATCAGCTACTCGGTTTTGCGGATTGCCCAGGAAGGGATTTATCCGGAAAAACACATGGAACCGGTGGATTACACCTACCGTTTGCGCTATTTTGACAAGGTAGGCGACCGCTATGCGGTCAAAAAGGGCCTCAAAGAGCTGGTTCATTTCGACTTTCATAACTTGAAAACGGAATTTTTGCCGCAACGCAATGACATAATTTTCTGCCGCAATGTGATGATTTATTTCGACGAGGCAGAACAGAAGCGGTTGCTGAATAAGTTTTATCGCTGCCTGAACTCCGATGGCTACCTGCTCACCGGGCATGCAGAAAGCCTGTTGGCGCTGACTGATAAGTTCAAGATGATCCATCGGGACAACGGAACGGTATACCAGCGAATCGAGGTGCAGGTGTGAGTTTCTTCCCCGAAGAACCCGGATCGGATTTGAAGGAGCTGTTCTTCGAGAGCGCGCGCGAGCTTTTGCAGGCGCTCAACAACGAAGGCATGCGCCTGGAAGAAAATCCTCACGATGAAGAGACTGTCCGCAGCCTTCGGCGCGCCGTGCATACGCTGAAAGGAGACTCTGCTGTCTGCGGTTACAACGAAATCAGCGAGTTAGCGCACGAGTTGGAAGACGTGCTGACGCCGGAACAGGCGAAACTCCATACCGCAGCCATGGCCGAGATGGTGTTACGTGCCGCCGATCTCTTCGACACCATGCTCACAGCGTATCGCAACAATGCGACGCTGCCCGAGAGCCATGTTCTGCGCGCCTCCATTCGCAAGCTGGCTGGATCGAGCGCTGCGCAGCCCGGGGAAAAGAGACAAAGCCGGGGAGAGCCCGATGACAGACTCGCGGGTTTTTCGTGGACGGAGAATCAGCAACTGGTGATTGCCAACGCGGCTTCTGAAGGGAAGAAAATCCTGCTGGTAGCGATCGTTATTGACAACCTTTGCCCCATGCGTGCTGCTGCCTTGCAACTGGTACGCAATGTTCTGGAAGAAGCCGGAACTTTGCTGGCTATCCAGCCCGAGGATGCATCCGCCAAGAACATCAATGTTATTGAGGCGGCGGTGGCAACCGATGTGGATGTTGACTGGCTTATTCGCAAGTGCCAGATTCCTGCTGTGGTCTCGGACATCATGGTGCGTCCTTATGACACGTCGAAAACCAAGCCCGCATCCGGCGACGGTACGCCGAGAGACGTAGCCGACAGCAACACCTCGAAGTCCACGACTTCGAAGCCCACGACTTCATCTTCTCCTCCGCCATCGCAGGCCACATCTCCGGGCAGCGCGCCAAAACAGGGAGCATCAAAACAGGGAAAGGAAAAAGCTCAGGAACAACCGGAGCAAGTGCCGGTGCCGGCTCCCGTTTCTCCCCGAGAGCCTGCGACTCAGCCTGCCGCTGGCACGCCGGTTGCAACTATGGCTGCAGCCGATTCCACTCTCCGCGTGGACGTGGAGCGCATTGATACCCTGATGAATCTCGTAGGCGAACTTATCCTGGGCAAATCCATGCTGCACCAGACCATAACAGAGTTCGAGAAAAGCTTCCGCAAACACCCGCTGCATGTCCGCTTCAATGACGCCCTGGGCTTCCAGGCACGAGTGCTGAACGAGTTGCAGAAGTCCGTCATGAAAATCCGCATGGTCCCGGTGGAGCAGCTCTTCCGCCGGTTTCCACGTTTGGTGCGTGACGTGGCCAAGGCCCGCGGACGCGAGGTCCGTCTTGAAATCAGCGGAGAAAACACCGACCTCGATAAAAGTATCCTCGACGCGATGGGAGAGCCGCTCACCCATATCTTGCGCAATGCCGTGGACCACGGCATTGAATCGGCGGCTGAACGCGTTGCGCTCGGCAAACCGGAATATGGCACGCTTGCGCTTAAGGCTTATCACCAAGGCAATCAGATGGTGATTGAAGTCAGGGACGACGGCCGCGGCATTGATCGCGATAAGGTTGTTGCCCGGGCCGTTGAATCGAAAGTTATAACCCGGCAAGAGGCCGCTGAACTCTCCGAGAGCGACGCCTTGGACCTGATCTTTCATCCCGGCCTCAGCACTGCCGAAAAAGTTACAACCATTTCCGGACGCGGCGTAGGTATGGACGTGGTCAAAACCGTGCTGGAACGGCTGAAGGGCTCCGTGCACATTGAAACCAGGCCGAAGATGGGGACCACGTTTTACCTGAAGGTCCCCCTCACGCTGGCGATCATGAAGGGCCTGTTGTTCCATGCCGGCGACCGGCTCTATGCGTTGCCTCTGAGCTCAGTGGTCGAGATCACACGCGCCTATGAGAAAGATTTCCATCGTGTGGACCGCCGCGAAGTCCTGCAACTGCGTGAACACATCGTTACTCTGATCCGGCTCGGTAAGTTGAATCCACAAGCCGCCCCTTCCACTTCCCGAAAGAGATTTGTCATTGTCGTCAATATGAACGAGAACCGCTTTGGATTGGTTGTAGATAAACTTGTAGGAGAGCAGGAACTGGTCATCAAGGCGCTGGATGATCAGTGGATCGCAACCGACTTAGTGAGCGGAGCTTCCATTTTAGGAGACGGTACCGTTGTTCTGGTGCTGAACATGGCCGCCGTGATCTCCAAGCTCGGAAGAGAGCGGGGAATGGGGCTATACTCCGGGAAGAAAGGAGCTACCGCATGAGCGACAAGAAAATAGACAAGAAAATAAGAGTGCTGGTCGTAGACGACTCCGCGCTCATGCGTAAGCTGCTCCCACAGATTCTGCAGCGTGATAAGACCATTGAAGTAGTGGGTACGGCCATGGATGGGACCTTCGGGCTGAAAAAAATCGAGGAGCTTCGCCCCGATGTCATTACCCTCGATCTGGAAATGCCCCGCATGGATGGGACCGAAATGCTTCGTCAGATCATGCGCACACGCAAGATTCCGGTCATCGTTGTGAGCGCGTATTCCACGGCAGGAGCGGCAGCAACCTTCAAGGCACTGGCGATGGGGGCCTTTGATTTTGTCGCCAAGCCGCGGGATTCAGCCCAGGACCACATGGAAGAGATTGCCAATGAACTCATCAGCAAGATCAAAGTCGCAGCCAAGGCCGGCTCCGACCGCTGGCTAGGCAAGAGCTTCCCGGCAAATGGTGATCTGAAGCCGCCGCTCAAGCCGGCGGTCCGGTACAAAGGCGCAGCTTCCAGAATCATCGCGATTGGCAGCTCAACCGGCGGGCCTAACACTCTGCAATACCTGCTCTCACAACTGCCTGGGGATTTCGCCGGCGCCATGGTTGTGGTGCAACATATGCCGGAGGGATTTACAGAAATGTTTGCTAAGCGGCTGGATGAGAGTTGCGCGCTTGAGGTCAAAGAGGCAGAATCGGGGGAGTTGCTGACTGCCGGCAAGGTGCTGATTTGTCCGGGAAGCCGGCACATCCGGGTGAGACGTATGCAGCAGGGAGATATGGTTGTGCTGTCCAATGAGCCCCCAGTGAACGGTCATCGTCCCTCGGTAGATCTGCTGTTCCGCTCGGTGGCCCAGGAGCTTGGCCCGAGTGCGATTGCAATCCTGATGACGGGAATGGGCGATGACGGCGCTGATGCCCTGGGCGTGGTCCGGGCTGCCGGTGGATTCACCATCGCACAAAGCGAAGAGTCATGCGTAGTCTTCGGCATGCCCAAGGCGGCCATTGACAAAGGATTCGTGAGCCGGGTGGTCCCGCTGGAATCCATGGCCAACACATTGATGGTTCATTGTTCCGTCGGGGCCGTCAGTGAAAAGTAAAACCTCGGAGAGGCCGCGAGCAGAAAGATAAAGATTTTAAAGATTGATAAAGATTTAAAGATATAAAGATTCAAGGCAGGAGCGTGAAAGCTCCTGTATCAGTGGAGGAGAGCAGCTATGAGTCAGTTTCCGGTGCTGTTGCGCAGCAAAGACCGGCTGCCAGTGCGTTATTTGATTGTGGATGATTCGGTTTTCGCGCGTAAGAATCTGGCCAAGATGGTGGAATCTTATGGCGGCAAGGTGGCGGGCGAGGCCGGCGACGGCTGCACCGCCATCACGGAATACGATCGCGTGCAGCCCGACGTCGTGCTCATGGATATCACCATGCCGCAAATGGAAGGCATTGAAGCCGCCGAGCGCATTATCCGCCAACATCCCCAGGCCCGCATCATCATGGTTTCCTCTGTGGGCTACCAGGAAAATATCGTGGCCGCGCTGCAAAAAGGCGCACGCCATTTCTTGCAGAAACCGGTCAAGGCCGAACAACTGTACGATATCCTCAAGTACGTTTTGGGAGACGACGCTGTAATTGTGGCAGCCCCCGCTGCCCAATAAGTCCAGGAGAAGCTTTTTATATGCGCATGGAATTGATTCAACCTTTTATCAATGCTGCCGACGCGGTCTTGTGCGAAACGCTGCAGTCACCCACCAGGATCGCCGACGTCAGCATGGATGAGGAAACCTACCGCCGCAAGGGTGTGGCCGCCATGATCCATATTGTTGGCGATATTGAAGGACGCGTGATCTTTGATCTCGATACCGCCACCGCAACCAGAATTGCCACCTACTTTTCCGGCGGGCCCGTGGAGGCCTCTGATGATTTGGTGCGCGATACCGTATGTGAATTGGCCAACCAGGTCATCGGCAACGCCGTTACCACATTAAACGATCAGGGAATGCACTTCCGCGTCTCCCCTCCCAGCGTGCACACCGCAGAAACCGGCGGCCAGGGCGCCGAAGATACCGAAACCCTGGTCATGTGCTTCGACACCCCCAACGGCCGCGTCTACATGAATATCTCCATGCGCTACCACCGCCGCCGACGGCGGGAAGCCGTCGCGGTAGTGTGAACCGGAACGCGCTTGGCTTCAGAGCGGTTCTGTTTGGCCTGACTTGGGCCAAAATATAAGACTCAGTTCAACGCATTGCCTATGACTGCCACAGGAGCATCCACGGGTCAACCCCTATCCGATCAGAAGCTCGAGGTGGGCCATGTCCTCTTCATGGACATCGTCGGCTACTCGATATTAAACATCGAAGAACAAAAGCGAATTGTTGAATCCCTCCAAGAGGTCGTTCGAGGCACCGGCGAATTCCAGCACGCAAGTGCGGAAGGACGAGTGCGGCCACTGCCAACGGGCGACGGAATGGCGTTAGTGTTCTTTGTTGACCCCGAAGCACCCCTTCGTTGTGCAGTCGAGATTAGCAGGGCACTGAGGTTGATTCCGGCAATCCGCCTCCGCATGGGGATTCATGCGGGACCTGTCTATAGGGTTGGAGACATCAATACCAATAGGAATGTGGCTGGAGGAGGCGTGAATATTGCCCAGCGGGTCATGGATTGCGGCGATGCCGGACACATTCTTGTTTCGGAAGAGACGGCGCGCTTCTTTGCTCAGGTTGGCAATTGGGCTAAATCCTTGCATGACGTTGGGAATACGCGGGTAAAACACGGTGTCAAGCTCCATTTGTTCAGTCTTTACGTGAGCGAGGTCGGGAATTCCCATCTTCCTCACAAGCTCAAGCGCGAGAGGTTTCGCAAGACTACTGCAATCGGAGGAATCCTTCTTGCCGCAGCTGTGATTTCCTCAGTCCTTCTAGTTAGAGCCTTACACAGGTCCGGTCAGTCGCCGCAACATGCCCTGTATCATCAGCTCACCAGGAATGACCCCAAACGCCTTCTGAATTCCGCTGTTATTTCTCCCAACGGCTCGTTCCTCGCATACGTAGATGCCCGCGGGCTGTTCGTTTTGGACATTAAGTCGGGCGAAAGTACTGAACTCCCTGCTCCACGGGATGAAGGGTTCGCTTTTGCAGCCCCGGATTGGTACTTGGCGTGGTCTCCCGACTCCACTCGGGTCTACGCAAGCGGCCCATCCAGCAAGGACCAGGTTCAGAGCATATGGGTTTTTCCGCTGTTGGGTTCCGCTTCTAAGAGACTCATTGAGAATGCGGAACAACCAAAGATTGCAACCGATGGATCGATCGCCTATGTTGACGCCGCAACCGAGCGGCAAATCTGGATAACGGGGCCAGAAGAGGGCGAAGCGCCACGGCTCTTGAAGACTGCCCCACAGGAAAGTTCGTTTGCTGAGATTGCATGGGCGCCGCGTGGAAAGCGACTGGCATACATCCAGCAGAGCCCTGACGGGGACATACTCGGGAGTGTCGATTCGCAGGGTGGAGAAACTTCTGAGGTCGTGAAAGTTCAGATGCGTGGCTCAGGCTCACAAGGCTACTATTCCGGCCTTTGCTGGGCTCGGGATGGCCGAATCATTTTCGTCGCCGGAAACCCGCCTGGGACCCAGGATGGATCGAATCTGTGGGCAATCCCGGTTGACATATCAACGGGAGAAAAATTAGGTGAGCCCCAACAGATGACTGATGACTTAGCAAGTTTTCAATCCGACCTCAGTATCACTGCTGACGGCAAGAGTCTATGTTTCGTCCGCTACAAACAGAGGGTTCGGATCCTCCTTGCTCCCCTCGAAGCGGCTGGACCAGGTCTTACCAAAACTGAGGAGTTTGTCTCCGGTGAAAGCAACAACTGGGCTGACCGTTGGACCTCCGATTCGAAATACCTGCTAATCACATCCGACCGCAAAGGGGACATTACGAGCGTTTTCAGGCAGGGCCTCAACGCTCCGAATCCTGAACCATTGCACCCGGCTGATGAGATCCAGGAGAATGCCGTGGCAATTTCGGAAAGCGGCTCAATTCTTTATTGGTCCTCGCCGAAGAGCGAAGGAGCATATCCAAAGACTCGGACCTTAATTATGCTCGACCCGAACGGTACTGCGCACAGATTCCAGGAGAAGCCCGACGCCGGGTTGGCATGTGCACTCAAGACGCCAGTCTGCATTCTACGTTCAAGCGCTCCACCCAACGGCAATACTTTTGCTTTGTTGGACTTAAAGAATTTTCAAACAACCAGTCTTCCCACGCCGAAGACGGATCTGGGGCAGATATCGGACTGGGATATTTCATCGGACGGCAAAACCATCGCCATGGTTCGCACCAGTCCGTTGCAGGGCGTGATAAGACTCTTGAGTGTTGTCGATGGCTCGGTCACAGATGTAACGGTACGAGGTTGGTCCGGTTTTGACTCTGTGGCTTGGTCGGCGAACGGAGCAAGCCTGTACGTTACCAGCAATGTCTCCAGGAAGTCTGCTGTTTTGCGAGTTGACCTGACCGGCGCCGCAACCATTCTATGGGATACCGACTCCGAAGGACTTGCCGGAGCCGTTGCTCCCTCACCCGATGGCAAATACATCGCCTTCTCAGTGACATCGACACGCGAGAGCAATGCTTGGTATATCGAGAGATTCTAGGGCAGGATCGTTACGATCAGGGAATGCACTTCCGTGTCTCCCCTCCCAGCGTGCACACCGCAGAAACCAGCGGCCAGGGCGCCGAAGATACCGAAACCCTGGTCATGTGCTTCGATACCCCCAACGGCCGCGTGTACATGAATATCTCCATGCGCTACCACCGCCGCCGACGGCGTGAAGCTGTCGCGGTGGTCTAGAACGGTTCTCGGTTCTCAAAAAAAGCTCACCGCGGATGACTCGGATTTGCGCGGATCGCTCTTAAGGGGTTAAGAGTCTGGTTGGGAACTCAATCTTGTCAACGCCTGAAGGGTGAACAACCCCGAAGGGGTGACGTAGTATAGCCCAGCGCTTCCAGCGCTGGGTATCGTAGGAAACGATTCCCAGTCCCGTTAGGGGACGACGCTATACTTCGACCAGTCACACCGCCGCGTAAGCCTGGGGAAAGCATTAAAAAAAACAAATTCCACTCTGCCGAAGGCCAGCGCGCAGCGAAGCGGAGCGCTACAAAAGACTCTTTCATAAAACCTTGTAATACCCATTCAAAGCCAATTGCAGCGTGCGCAACAGCGGATAAACCTCAGAGATAGCCTTTTTCGCTATGATTCCCTCTTTGGCAACCTCATCCTTCACCTCTCTCATGAATTCGTCTAATGAAAGGATTTTTCCACCGGCGATTTCTTCTCTATTCTTTGGATGGACGATGAAGACGGCGAATTGTTCCAAATTGCAATCCACCGGTATCCACTTGAATATTTCTTCCCTTATATACTTCCGGCCCGCCTTGAATTTTTTCTCGTAGCGAACCGTTCTCTTCTCCCACGAGTCCCCATCAGTCGACGGCTCATAGTGCACAAGCTTATTGAGTAGAGGGTTATAGCCCACTATGTCCAGCTCCATTTCCCACCCTCCTTGCACCCTACGACCCACTTTGACGTTTCTCTTGACGAGAAAACCTTTCCAATCCAAATACTCCGAAATCAACTGCTCCAGGTGGGAAAAGGCCATTTTGACCTCCTAACATCAAAGACGATTGTTTCCAATCACGATTTTATCGACTAGAGCCCCGCGCCTAGCAAGCTAGAACCGGACACCCCGGCGCGTGTAGGATCAGAGTAGAAACACAATCGCCGTTGAAACTCCGTACAATCTTATGAGGGTATAGACATGATTTCATCGACAGAAGAAGCAATTCTCATCCTTAAGAAATGGCAATCGAGTTCTCGCGAGCTGCGCATGGTTTTTGGAAGCAACCACGCCCTTATGACCTCCTATGGAAAAGTGCAAAGCGTCGATGATCCTTCTTCCATATGGTGTATTGGAGAAGAAATGGGAGCCGAGATACGCTTTGATCTTGCGGCAGCCGGGTCAGTTGCCTTCATCGACTCTGGAGGGGTCCCCGAAGGCCTAGAGTTTCTGTCTGGCATAATCGACGAATCAATATCAATGGTATGGGCAGATGGCACTCGCCTGAATCTGGTCGCTGAGAAGCCATCGAATCAGTAGGGATCGTTGGCAAGGAGATTACTCTTCTTCAACTTCATCTTCATCCGCGGCCTTGCCCCCATGGACAGATGGTTCCTGAGCCAGTTTCATTCGCACCAATTCAAGTAGGCCGCCATGTTGAACAGTAGCGAGAGATAGCCCGAGAACCTCCATAGCAAAAAGTTCATCGAGTTTCCTCCGCACGTGGTCTTGGTCCAGCTTGTGAAAGGGCAGAAGCTCTTCATCTTTAAAGGCATCGAAAAGCTTAGCGGCAACTTCTAGCCGCGTCAGAGTTAGGCCGGTGACATCCAACACCGGCAAGTCCTGCAGAGCTGTCCTCCCAATATTTCCTCGACCTGATTGTTGCTTGTTCGCGTGATACCAGTGTAGGAGAAGCCCAAGAGTCGTGTTGGCCCACACCACCATGGCCTTTTCTTGTTCCACATTTGCAAGTCCAATCGAGATCCACGCACGGCCGCCAATGGTTCGGCGCGGAGTGAACTGCATAGCTGTCGCTTGGCTGTTGAAGCGGAAGTTCTGATTGAAATGGCAATGTGATGCTGTAGCCGAAATTGTTGCAACTTTGTAGTCAATCAAAGCTTTTTCCTTCGCGTTCTTAGGGCGTCTGGGTTGTGCTTCTGAATCTGCATCAAACGACAACCGTTTTTCACGCTTTGCGTCGTGCGTCCAGAGTACAGGGTACGTTGGCGTAGAATTCTTCTGAATATCCGAGATTACGAACGGCCCTCTTATCCCACCGCCTGAGGGGCTGAAGTTGATATCCGAATGATAGGGGCCAATCTCGCCTATTGTCTTCAACGGAGAGATAGGGATATCGACAGCTTCCGATTCGTGCATGCCTGGAAGCCAAATGCGCTTGTTGTTCGCAATCTGATACGCGGCCTGAGCTAAGGAAAGGTCCGCGACACGCGAAGGATTCCACACGCCGGAGTCGGTGACGGGCGCTTCTATCGCTTGCCCGATAACGTCGTTGCCAAAATGCAGTGGTGTGCCCCCGACTGGGCCGTCTTCTAATCGCCTTAGGCCATCATCTCCCATTAACCGGCAAATCTGCTTCGCAGCCGTTGTGCCGAGGAGCGGGTAAGCGGGACGCTCTTTCAGAATCACGAACGTCGCTCGTGTGCTCGGAATACCGGTTTTGCGGCCAACCACAAGGCATTCCCCCATTCCAGTATCAGCAGAAAAGGACATCTCTTCGTCACTGGAACCTGCGATCGAAACAAGAACGAGATCGCCGTAGTTTTTGGCTAGTAGCGCCCGTGAAGCTTCCCACGCCTCTCCCGAGAGTAGGCTCAGCGGCATTACCAACGCCAACATGCCACCTAGTTTAACCTTCCTGTCCGCAAGTACGAGGAAGATCGATGCTTCACCTGCATTCCCGTGAGCACTCGTGCCCTCAGTTAGCCGTTTCGTCGCTTTCGCCATTAGTTTCTGCTCGTCCTCTGTCGAGCCGAACGCCGCAAACATCGGCTGGGGGACGCCTAACTTCTTCGCTTCATGACCGGTAGAACGTGTAAAAGGTGGATTCATGACGAGGACGTCAAACATGGCATCTGGAATCTCTGTCCAAGTGTCTGCCTCAGATTCCCCTGTGCCCCCGGCTGCCTTAGCCGTAATAGCAATGATGTCTAACTTCTTCTGGGGGTCAAGGAGGTCTAGAGAGCCAAGGGCAACGCCTCCATCGGCTTGCCTACCAAAGGCTACCGTCATAATGCAACTGCGCTTGTACTTCACCGTAGGGTGTGCTCCGGACAACATTGACGCAGTAAGATGGGCAGCAGCGGGTAATACGTCGCAGCCCACCAAGGCATTCGCCATCATGTCAGGATGAAGCGACTCAGAATCTCCGCCTTCCAATTCGTGCAACTGTCCGACGCGTTGATACGCCGTAGAGAGTAGCGTCCCCGTGCCGCATGCAAGGTCGCCAATACGAATGCTCTTGACCGTGTCCGCCGAAGCCCATTGTCCATTTTTGAGTGGCTTGTCCGACGTGATTGCTAGCCCAATCAGCAGAGCTGCTGACGCTGGGGTGGTATAGAAGGCCGCGAGAAATTTCCGGTCGGCAATGAGCGTCTGGAATACGGCACCCGTCAAATCGTGCGAACGCATAAGCCGATTTTCGAGTAGCTTGTCTGCTGTCGCCGTCAATCGCTGAATGAGCAACTTTGTATCACTGCTAGGAATTACCTCGAGAATACGGCGTGCGATGTCAAAAATTGGCCAATAATTGACCTTCAGAATTTTGCGCCATTCGTTTAGAACAGCGGATTTTGTCAGTGTTCCGGAACCGCGTAGTTCCTCCACGGAAAGAACTTGTGACAGCTGCCCTGGGCCTCTCGCCAAACCTTCCTGAAACACGAATGCATTGGCCAGAATCGTTGTCGCCATGCGACGGGTTTGCTCATCATCGTGCTGCCGTAACTCTTTACAAATCTCTTGCATTGAGCCGGGGTGATCATGAGCCATTTCGCCCACTAGCCCCGCTGCCTCAGTAACACCTTTAACCAATTCGTTGGCCGCCTGCTCAATAATTTCCGGCGGCACAGAGGCGGATTGCGCTAGAAGTGAGATGTCAGCAACTGTTCCTGTAAGCCAACCTGATTTTGGCCATCGCGAGTACATTTCAGGACTGCTGCCAGTGTACAAAGCCATTTCTAAGTCACTTGCAGCGGCCAATTCCTTTTGCAACAACGTACCTGAACGCTTCTTCAAGCGTTCAGGAAGCCGAACAGCCATCGCCGACAAAATGAGGCGTCCGTTCGTGCGTACATTCTCGCCGAGCCGAACTATTGCCTCCGCCTCAACGGTAACGGCAGGGACAACTTCGGTCTCGATTGCAACTGGCGAAACACTCGGCTCCAGCACGAGGATATCGGGTCGTTTGTTGCTTCCCACAAGCATCCCAGTATTTTCGGAACTAACAACATTCCCATCCCGCCAAGCGTACCTTGTTTCACGCAACAGGGCGCCAAGCGCGTCGTTTATAGTGTGCTCGGTGGTAGACATTGTCTTCTTCGAGAGTGCGTTATGAAGATATCATCTCTCCAGAGTACTTTTGTTTATCGTTGAGGTGCTTAAGTCAACTGCTGAGACATGAGTTATGGAACCTATTAGGCTAAAGTCATTCGTAAATCAGAGGGTCCTCATCAAAACAAAGGGTAAACCAGCATATGAGACCACTGTTATTGCCGTTGAGAATGGCGGCTATTGGACGCGGGATGGCCGAATCCGTAGAGTTTATTCCTTCCCGAGAGATTCAATGGATCGTTATGGCAGATTCCCCGTACATCACGCCTGAAATGCGGAGTCAGCAATAGGAACGTCTTAGGTGGTTTTCGGAGGTTCCGTGGCTAGTGATGAGATAAGAACAATTCTGCTTGAAATTCTTCGGATCGGCCTGCTACGCATCCGGGCTTTTGGATCTGCCGGCAACGCGCAGGCATGCAGCATAGAGGCCGATCATCTTCATAACCTTCCGGCCGCCATCGAGTCCCGCCGTCGCGACCTGTTGCTTTATTACTACAACGTGGAAAGACCGGCTTTCATCGAGCGTACAACCTCCCCGACTGACCAGTTTAAGTTGCGCTGGAAAAGGCTTGCCAGTTTGATTGATGCTTAAGGGCTGGGTGGCCCAACCCTTCCGCGTTTTTTGCGGAGGGTGGGGGATTGTCTTTAAATCCGTGCTAATCCGTGGCAAAAAGATTCAAATGATACCACTCTGATATCAAAAAAGGCTGATTCTCGCCAATTGTGCGCGCGCCTACGGCTGCGACACCTACCCAAGCCTTCGCTGCGCGAGAGGCTGGGGCAAAGCCTCGCGCGCAGCGTTTGTGCAATAGAAAATAGTTTTCTTTTACTAAATATCGTTGGGCCATAACTCTGGTGAAGCTTTCGCGTGCTGGATGGAAGACGCGAGCAGCGCGCCATTCGGGCCCAATGTGCCGCGTACGTCGATTGCCTCGCCGACCTCCAGATTGACCGACTGGTCGTTGGCCACGGCAGCAGAAGTCTCCACTGGTATCAGGCTTCCGTTGCGGGTTTGCAGGATCAGCTGCGATCCGTTGATGCTGCTGATGGTCCCAAAGATCTCGTGCTGCGAACCGTCCGATTGCACAATCGGCTGGGAGACCGGCGTAACCGTCACATCACTTGGTCCCTTCAATCCGAAGATGCTGAGTTGCTGGTTGCTGGCCACGTACACCCGTCCGTTGGCGACCACGGGAACGATATTGGCGTTGCCGCCGGTATGGGGCCATGCGCCCGCCACCGCCTGAAACAGGATCGGCAGAGTACTGCCCGAGGGTTTTGCATTCAGGGCGTAGAGCGTAACCGAGGTGTTCGTCTTGGGGCGCGAGACTGCCCAGATGATCCCGTTGCTTGCTCCAGAGGAAGAGATCGAAGTAAAGAAACCGGGGTCCTGACCGCTGACGATTCCCTGTGAGGCCGCCTGGATGAGTTTGACGGAAGGCGAGGTCTGGATCGTCCACAGGCGAACCGTAGAACCGCCGCTGGTCACGATGCGGCCGACACCGTCATTGAAGTAAGATTGCCCGCACCAGCACGCCCCGACGGCGACCTCGGCAACAATTCCCTTGCCTAAACCCGTCATGGCGTTGCGGTCGAGCAGAAACAGATTACCCTCTTTTCCCACGGCTGCTGCCAGCGGCGGTGTAGACCCAGGCTGTGGAGGCACGAGCAGAACTCCGCCTGAACCGTAGTCCGCATCGTGCTGATCGAGAGTGAATTCGTCTGTCGGCGCGAAGATGCCGGCGATCGCGTTCAAGTCTGCATGCGATAGCCTCACTACACTTTCCTGAATGTCGGTCACGCCATCCCAAACGTTGTTGGTTTTATCAGAGTTCCCGGTAACAAAATACACGTCTCCCGTGCTGTCGGAAGCGATGCCATAGCCTGACATCCACACCGACGAAAGATAGTAGCTGCTTTTCGGCGGCGTCTGCGTGTCGGTCAACTTATTGCTCGGCAGGGGAGCGAGTGTGCCCTTGCGCCAGCCCAGCACCCAGCCGCGTGTCAGATTGGTCTTGAAGTCGCAGAAGCTGCCGAATGCGGCATAGATATTCCCGTTGGCTTCCAGCAATCCGGGGCGCTGCCGTTGTACGGTCGCATTGAAGTGATACGTAGTGCCGTTGGCTAAGAGATGAGAAGCGCTTACGGTCACGGGAGGAATTTCGTCGGTCAGGTCGCCCAGGTCGAGTTCATGAATCTGATACGTGGGAACGGTAGTCGTGCCCGAAGGCACGGCGATGTAGCTGATGACATATATGACATTGGCCACAAGATCGATGACCGGCGTGCTGTCAATTCCCACCACGTTCGAATTGTTCCCGCAGTTCAGCGGCCTCTTCACCGCCGCTCCCAGGTTGCGCGTCAGAAGCACCAGTCCGGAGACGGCGTCAATGGCATAGATCGTGTTGTTTTCCGTGGCCACATACACAACCTCATGGATGCCCTGGTGTGAGCCGGCAGTGATCTTCTCATTGGGCACGATGAGCGGTTGTGCATCTACCTGCTCATCGAGCGTTACGGAATGCAGCATACCGAAGGTCGTAGCGTTGACATTGCCGGGCGTCAGCAACGGCTCATTCGAATTCCATCCGGTCCGCAAACTGTCGTAGTGATAGGTTGTAACCGGCTGAGGGCTGGTTATCGCCGGCGCTTGCGTGTTCCCGCGCAAGCTGACAAAAAATGCAAAGGCTATGATTGTCCCAATCCATCTTGAAGTCTTCCAATGTAGCGTAATCATCGTTCAACCTCCGTTCACAAAATGTTTCTCCCAAACGTCGTTTGGGAAAAAACGTCGCAGTATACAACCCAAAATGAGCGCCGACGACGTTAAATGTTCATGAAATATTTTCGGAGTCTCTGATGGCCGGAGTATGGTAGGTGAATTCCACTTATGAGAAGCTGGAAGCTCGAATCTGGCACTCGAAAAGTACCTGAGGTGTCATGTTGTGCCCAAATAGAACTTGGTCCGTAATGGGAAGGAGTGGGTTCCCGAGCCAGGTAAAGATCCGCGGCAGTCCTCAGAACGGATCAATACGGATAAATATAGCGACCGTCTGACCACCGACTGGTACCAAATCTGATATATCAAAACCTTGCTTCTGTGGGAACCGCAGGGCGGGTGGCCCCGGCCGAAAGCACTTCTCTCATGATTAATCTAGAGGGCGCCCCAGCCTAGCTTCTTTTTGCTAGGCTGGGTCTTTTGTCTTCAAATCCGTGGCGAAAAGATTCAAAATGATATCATTCTGATATCAAAAAGCTGATTTCCACCAATTGTGCGTCATCATTGTCCTCAGGTGTCCCTAAAAGGGATACCGGAAAGGATATCTATGAAAATCGCACAGCTCTTTGCAAGAAAAACCAACCCCAGCCAGCAACCCCGTTGCTGCCACAAACGTAATGACGGGACCGAGTGTAGGGCCAATCCCCAGACCGGCAAGCAATATTGCTTCTTCCACGATCCCGCGGCCCAAAAGAAGAGCGCGGCAGCACGCC